>JABCOA020000138.1 GCA_013333875.2 Flavobacteriaceae bacterium
AAAAATCCTGTACGAATTTTGATTGATTTGGAATTAGAAATTCCGCAGAATTTCAATATCTATAATGATGACGCGCTTACATTGGTTTTTAATTCAATCGAAAACGAGGAGAAAAAAAACATAAAATTCATCAAAATAGAAAGAGAAAACTTTATAAAAAATCTTTTGGAAAAATTGTGGAAAGAGCAGATACAATCGGTAATTGTGGAAGGTGGAAGTTTCACTTTACAGCAGTTCATCGATGCTGGAATTTGGGACGAAGCTTTTGTCATTAAAGCCGATAATATAAATTTAAAAAACGGAACCAAAGCTCCCGTTTTTAGCCCAAAACCAAATAAAATCAGTAAATTGCGAGACAATACGCTCTATCATTTTCAAAATCAGTAAATGAAATACGAATATCAAACCATAGAGAAACCCATTGAAAATGTTTTAGTTAAGGAAAAAGGAAGCAAATTTATCGGTTTTGCCTACCCTATTCTTTCTGAAAATGATTATAAAGAAAAACTAAACAAAATCAAGGAGTTACACCCAAAAGCTACCCACCACTGCTATGCTTTTCGGCTGGGGCTGAATGGGGAAAATTACCGCATCAATGACGATGGAGAGCCTTCGGGAAGCGCAGGGCTGCCTATTTATAATCAGCTGCTTGCGCACGATGTTACCAATGTTTTATTGATTATTGTAAGATATTTCGGAGGAACAAAATTAGGCGTCGGAGGACTCGTAAAAACCTACAAAGAAAGTGCAAAAGCAACTCTGGAAGAAGCAAAAATCATCACAAAAGAATTGGAAACTGAAATAGAAATCCAATTCAATTTTTCTCAACAGAATGTAATTTTTTCATTGTTGAATAAGTTTGATGCACGAGTTGTAAATTTTGATACGCAGGAGACCTGCTCTATCACAGCATTTATCAAAACTTCACAAAAAGAAAACATCTCAGATATTTTATCCGAGATGTATCAAGTTACATTTAAATTTATCTAAAAAATTATTCCTCTCTCCTGCTACCTCCTAAAAGCATAGAAGCGTAATATAAAAGCTGAGCCAAAGAGCCTAATGCCGCCACTAAATATGTTCTAGCTGCCCATTTTAGACTGTCTTCTGCGCCTTCCATTTCTTGCGGAGTTACTGTTCCTGTCTGTTTCAGCCATGCCAATGCACGATTGCTGGCATCATATTCCACAGGAAGAGTTACGAAAGCAAACAGCGTAGTCATCGCAAATAGCAAAACTCCTATCAGCAAAACTGTCTTTCCCAAAGCCATCTGAGCTGCCAGCATGGCAACACCAGCCATCATCACAAACTGAACCAAGTGCGAACTAATATTCACAATAGGAACTAATCTGGAACGAAGCTGCAGCATGGAATATCCTACAGCATGCTGCACGGCATGTCCGCATTCATGGGCTGCTACGGCCGCAGCAGCTGCATTTCTTTCGTTATAAACCACATCAGAGAGGTTTACTGTTTTATCCATTGGGTTATAGTGGTCTGTGAGCTGCCCCGCTACAGAAATCACCTTTACATCGTGGATACCATTGTCCGCCAGCATTTTTTCAGCGATTTCTTTACCAGACATTCCGTTTTGTAATCTTACATTTGAATAATGAGCAAATTTTGACTTTAGTTTATTTTGAACAAACATACTCGCCAAAAAAATTGCACCTAAAATTAAATAAATTGTCATTATATTACTTTTATATTGAATTTATTTTAATATAAAAACTATGCCAAAGCACATTTTGTCATAATTTTTGGTTCTTATTAGTTATAGAAAAATAAATAATCTTATTTTTGCAGAATAATTACGAAAGAGAATGTCTGATATAAAAGTAAAACAAGTACTTAATTCATCTGATTTGGAGCTTTTTATAAAGTTTCCAATGGAGCTGTACAAGGGAAATCCCTACTATGTACCCCCACTCATCAATGAAGAAAAAAGTATTTGGGTGAAAGAAGAAAATCCTGCCCTACAATATTCTGAAGCGGCTCAATTTTTGGCTTATAAAGGCGAAAATATCGTAGGAAGGATAGCTGTAATGATAAACCACAAAGAGGAAAAAGAGCTCGGTATCCGAAAGGTAAGATTTGGCTGGCTGGATTTTATAGACGACATAGAAGTTTCTAAATCACTGATAAACACCGCAATAGAATACGCTAAATCCAAAGGTATTTCTAAAATAGAAGGCCCAATGGGTTTTACAAATTTGGACAAAGCAGGAATGCTCACCAAAGGTTTTGACAAATTGGCAACGATGATTGGGATTTATAATTTTGATTATTATCCTAAACATATGGAGCAGCTGGGCTTAGTGAAAGAAAAAGAATGGGTGGAATTTGAAATCAATTTCCCTGATACCCTGCCTGACAAGGTGGAAAAATTCAGTAACCTTATCGCTGAAAAATACGAACTGGAACTCGTAAAATTCAAATCAAAAAAAGACATTCTCCCATTGGTAGAACCAATGTTTAAACTCCTAGATGACACTTACAAGCATCTTTCGACCTATACACCGATTACTCAGGAACAGATTAAACATTATAAAGAAAAATATTTTAAATTCATAGATAAAGACTACATTGTCTGCATCAAAGACAAATACGGTAGTTTGATTTCTTTCGCCATCACTATGCCTTCTTATTCCAAGGCTTTACAAAAGGCTAAAGGAAAACTTTTTCCTTTCGGCTGGTGGCATCTGCTGAACGCTGGAAAGAAAAATGACAGAGCGAATTTCTATCTGATTGGGATTCACCCACAATACCAAAAACGAGGCGTAACAGCAATTATTTTTAAAGAAATCTATGAAACATTCAAAAAGAAAGGTGTAAAGTTTTTGGAAACCAATCCAGAATTAGAGGAAAACGCAAGTATTCAGGCTCTTTGGCAGGACTATCATCCGACAAATCATAAAAGAAGAAGAACTTATTCTTTGGAAATAAAATAAAGTTAATATGAAACTAAATAACAAAAAATTAGCAATAGATTTTGATGGAACCATCGTGGAAGATGCCTATCCTAGCATTGGGAGAGCTCAGCCTTTTGCATTCGAAACGCTGAGACAGCTTCAGGCGAACGGATACAGACTTATTCTCTGGACTTACCGAAGTGGAGAAGCTTTGGAGGATGCTGTGGAATTCTGCAAAAAAAACGGAATAGAGTTTTATTCTGTGAATTCAAGCTACGAAGGGGAAATTTTCGATGGAGATACACAGTCAAGAAAAATAGATGCAGATGTTTTTATAGATGATAGAAATCTCGGCGGTTTCCCAGGCTGGGGCGAGGTTTATGAAATCATCACTCAAAAAATAGAATTTGGGATTTCAAATGGCGAAGTTCAGGCTTATTCAAAATTGAAAAAAGAAAGAAAAAAAGGTTGGTTCTGGTAAAAAATTAAAAATGATTCAGTTAAAAACAATAGACGAACTCCGTTTAATGAGGGAAAGCGCTCAGCTGGTTTCCAAGACTTTGGGCATGCTGGCAAAGGAAATCAAACCTGGGATTACTTCTCTTTATTTGGATAAATTGGCACATGATTTCGTTATGGATCATGGCGGAAAACCTGCTTTTTTAGGCATGTATGGTTTCCCAAATTCGCTTTGTATTTCACCAAATTCAGAGGTGGTGCATGGTATTCCGAATGACAATCCAATAGAGGAAGGAACTGTTCTATCTGTGGATTGTGGCGTTTATATGAATGGTTTTTACGGTGACCACGCCTATTCTTTTGAGGTAGGAGAAGTCGCAAAAGAAACCAAAAAACTCCTTAAAATTACCAAAGAATCTTTATATAAAGGCATCGAACAATGTATCCGCGGAAAGCGTGTAGGAGATATTTCTAATGCTATCCAGACCTACTGCGAGAAAGAGGGCTATGGCGTTGTGCGTGAGTTAGTTGGACACGGATTAGGAAGAGAAATGCACGAAGAACCACAAGTGCCGAACTATGGCAGAAAAGGCTCTGGAAAAGTCCTAAAAGACGGTATTGTTTTAGCGATAGAACCGATGATAAATTTAGGAACGGAAAGAGTAAAATTCCATGATGACGGCTGGACGGTAACGACTTTGGATAACAAACCTTCGGCTCATTTCGAGCATGATGTGGCTATTATCAGTGGAAAACCTGTTCTTCTATCTACTTTTAAATATATTTATGAAGCTTTGGGAATTCAAAGCAAAGAAGAAGAACCATTTACAATGGATTTTTAATAAAAAACAAGAGCCGAAGGAAAACTTCGGCTTTTTCTTTCAGAAATTATAATTTTCTGTTATTTTTTTGTCTTCATGCAGCCTTTGTATAAGCTGGTCAAGATTGTCAAATTTTATCTCTTCATGGAGAAAATCTCTGAAATTTATAGTCAATTTTTCACCGTAAATATCTTTATCAAAATCCAAAATATACACTTCCACCGAGAGTTTTTCTCCGCCGACTGTCGGATTTGTTCCAATACTGAGCATTCCTTTATAAAATTGATTATCAAGCCACACTTCCACTATATAAGCGCCTTTTTTAGGAAGATGTTTCGTAGAATCTACTTTTAAATTTGCCGTAGGAAAGCCTATTTTTCGTCCTAATTTTTTACCATGAATAACTTCACCAGACAGATTATAAGGGTATCCCAGCATCTCATTAGCATCCTTTATCCTGTTTTCCAAAAGCGCTTGCCTTATTTCAGTGGAGCTAATATTTTGATTCTCAACACTTACTTCTTCTAATTGTTCCAGTTCAAAACCTAATTCATTTCCCATTTTTTGGAGCAGCTCAAAATTTCCTTTTTTTCCTTTCCCAAAACTATGGTCATGCCCTATTACAATATATTTAGCTTTAATTTTCTTTACCAAAATCTCTTTCACAAAATCCTCTGCATCCATATTTCTAAAATCCTCACTAAATTCCTGCAAAAAAAGCAGTTCCACACCCGCTTTCTCCAAAAGAGTTTCTTTTTCTTCCAAAGTATTCAGCTGGTGGATTTCTAATTCTGGATTTAAAATTTTTCTCGGATGCGGCCAAAAAGATAACAAAGCCGTTTTTAGATTTTTTTCCTTGGCTTTCTCTTTCAAAAGGCCGATAACAGACTGATGACCAATATGTACACCATCAAACATTCCTATGGAAACAGCAGTAAAATCAGGGCTTTTGTAAGCAGATAAATCTCTTATAATTTTCAATTGATAAAAATTTGTCGCAAATATGATAAAAATCTTCTTTTTTAACAATGTTATTTTATAAACTTTCACTATATTTGCAAACAAGAAAAATTTTAGAAATGGCAAACCATATTAAAGGAAAGATTTCACAAATCATCGGTCCAGTAATTGATGTTGTATTTCAAGAGGTTGAAGAATTACCAAAAATCTATGACGCCCTTGAAGTAGTTAAAAATAATGGAGAGAAACTCGTTCTTGAGGTTGAACAACATATTGGCGAAGACATGGTAAGATGTATTGCTATGGACGCTACAGATGGGCTTCAAAGAGGTCAAGAAGTAGTAGCTACAGGTAAGCAGATTACAATGCCAGTAGGAGATGGTATTAATGGTAGATTATTCAATGTGGTAGGTGATACTATTGATGGTATTACTGCTCTTTCTAAAGAGAATGGTTTACCAATTCACAGAGAAGCTCCTAAATTCGAACAACTTTCTACTTCTGCAGAGGTTCTTTTCACTGGTATCAAAGTTATTGACCTTATCGAGCCTTATGCTAAGGGAGGAAAAATCGGATTGTTCGGAGGTGCGGGTGTAGGTAAAACCGTATTGATTCAGGAATTGATTAACAATATCGCTAAAGGACACGGAGGTCTTTCTGTGTTTGCAGGTGTAGGAGAAAGAACCAGAGAAGGAAACGACTTGATGAGAGAGATGTTAGAATCTGGTATTATTAAATATGGTGAAGATTTCATGCACTCTATGGAAAATGGAGGTTGGGATCTGAGCAAAGTTGATTTAGAACAAATGAAAGATTCTAAAGCAGCATTCGTATTCGGTCAGATGAACGAGCCACCAGGAGCGAGAGCAAGAGTAGCGCTTTCTGGACTTACTCTAGCTGAATACTTCCGTGATGGAGGTGAAACTGGACAAGGTAGAGATGTACTTTTCTTCGTGGATAACATCTTCCGTTTTACTCAGGCAGGTTCTGAGGTGTCTGCACTTCTTGGGCGTATGCCATCTGCGGTAGGTTACCAGCCGACATTGGCATCTGAGATGGGTGCGATGCAGGAAAGAATTACTTCTACTAAAAATGGATCTATTACATCTGTACAGGCAGTATATGTTCCTGCGGATGACTTGACAGACCCTGCTCCAGCGACTACCTTTGCTCACCTTGATGCTACTACGGTACTTTCAAGAAAGATCGCATCATTAGGTATTTACCCTGCAGTGGATCCACTAGACTCTACTTCTAGAATCTTGGCTCCAGAAATCATCGGTGAAGAGCACTATAACTGCGCACAAAGAGTAAAAGAAATTCTACAAAGATATAAAGCACTTCAAGATATCATCGCTATCTTAGGTATGGAAGAACTTTCTGAAGAAGATAAATTGGTAGTTTACCGTGCAAGAAAAGTTCAGAGATTCCTTTCTCAGCCATTCCATGTAGCAGAGCAGTTTACAGGTATTCCAGGTGCATTAGTGGATATTAAAGACACTATCAAAGGATTTAATATGATCATCGATGGTGAACTAGACCACTTACCTGAAGCTTGTTTCAACCTTAAAGGAACTATCGAGGAGGCTATAGAAGCAGGAGAAAAAATGCTTGCTGAAAACGCATAAATTATTCAACGATTTGGAATTTGAAATTTGAGGTTGATGAAAATTCAATTTCAAATTTCAAACTTCAAATTTCAAATCTGATATAAATATGAACATTAAAATATTAACACCAGAGCTTGTGGTATTTGAAGGAGAAGTGGAATCTATCCTACTTCCTGGAGAATTGGGCGAATTTCATATTTTGAACGACCACGCCCCAGTGGTATCTTCTCTAAGAACAGGCAAAGTAAAACTGATTACTTCTAAAATAGAAAATCAAAACTACGCTAAGTTTTTCACAGCAGAACCACAGCGAAACAACTGCTACACTTTTCCTATTAACGGAGGTGTGATAGAATTTAATAATAACTCTGGTATTATTCTTTGTGATTAAAATAAATAAAATGATAAACTTTACAAATAATATATGGTGTATGTTGGCAGTCTCAGAAACGAGGGTGTTCAATTAGACTTTTTATTATATTGGTAAAGAAAATTTTATTTTTATCAAAATATAAAAAAGCCATTAGGAATCACCTAATGGCTTTTATTTTTTATAACTGAATAACAATTTAAATAATAATAATATGACAACAACAAACAATGCCCAAGGGCAAATATCTTACAAAGATAAGTATGGTAGAAATTTTCTTTCTCCTACCCTAACGGAAACTTTAAAGAAAGTAAGACACTATGTTTCTATTACAGCACTGACTGTAGCATTCAGCCAATCAGCATTTGCGCAAAACTATCAAGCATCCACAGCAGATAAACCACTAAAAATCGTTAATATTACAGAGTTAGAAAAAGAAGCATCAAGAAGTATGGAAAAAGGAGCATTCGGCTATGTACGAGGCGGAGCAGAAAACGAACAGGCGCTACGAGAAAACACCGACAGCTTTGATAAAAAATACATCGAACCACGCATCTTAGCAGGACTAAATGCAAAAGACATAGACATGACTACCAGCCTATTTGGGATTCCGCTTTCTATACCTATCATTCAAGCTCCTATGGCAGCACATGGGCTAGCACATGTCGATGGTGAATTAGCCACAGCTCGTGGTATGATTCAGGCAGGCTCTATTCCTTCACTTAGTACCTATGGCAATAAGACCATTGAAGAAGTGGCACAAGCAACGGGAGCGGGCAACCCATTTTTCTTCCAACTTTATATGAGTAAGAATGATGCGTTCAACCGCTTTACCATTGACCGTGCAAAGAAAAGTGGTGCTAAGGCCATCATTTTAACAGTGGATGCTCCAGTTGGCGGTTACCGCGAAGATGATGTTCGTAATGATTTCAAATTCCCACTTGGTTTTGCTAATCTTGAAGCCTTTTTGGCGACACAAAATGATGGAACTAAATCAGGTGAAGGATTAGGAATCTCTGAAATTTTCGCTCAAGCTAAACAGAATTTCACGCCAGAAGACATTACTTATGTTAAGAAATTATCTGGTCTACCAGTGATTGTAAAAGGCGTACAATCGCCAAAAGATGTGGATATTGCAATTAAAGCAGGTGCTGATGCTATTTGGGTTTCTAATCATGGTGGTCGCCAGCTTGGTAGTGCACCTGCTACGATTGATATTTTACCTGCTATCGCTAAAAAAGTAAATAAGCGTGTTCCTATCATTTTTGATGGTGGTGTAAGACGCGGCTCACATGTTTTCAAGGCATTGGCTAGCGGTGCAGACATTGTAGCAGTGGGACGACCTATTTTCTATGGTCTGCATTTAGGTGGAGCACAAGGTGTTAATTCGGTAATGGATTTATTAAAAAAAGAATTAAGTATCAATATGATGCTGGCTGGTACACGCAACATAAAAGCTGTCCAAAAAAGCAAACTTCTAACAGAAGCTGATTTTAAATAATCAATATCACTACAAAAATTAAAAAAATGATAAACTTTACAAAAAATATATGGTGGCAAATTAGCAGTCTCAAAAACAAGGGAGGTGGCTAGACTTTTTATATTTGTAAAGAAAAATTTATCAAAATATAAAAAAGCCGTTAGGAGAACTCCCTAGCGGCTTTTTAGTTTTTATAATCGAATAATAATTTTAAATAATAAAAATATGACAACAACAAACAACGCCCAAGGGCAAAAAGAAGTAATCAATGTAGAACCAATAGCAGAAATGCTTTCTTACAATGGTAATTATGGCGAGTATGGCGGAGCTTTCGTACCTCCTGTTTTAGCGGGACAATTAGAAAAATTGAGCAATTTCTTTGATGAAATTACAAAAACTAATGATTTTAAAAATGAATTTATTCAAATTTTAAAAGATTTCGTGGGAAGACCCACATCTCTTTACTTTGCGAAAAATCTCAGCGATTATGTAGGCTCTAAAATTTACCTCAAAAGAGAAGACCTAAACCATACAGGTTCTCATAAAATAAATAATGCCATTGGACAGATTCTTTTAGCAAAGAAAATGGGAGCGAAAGAAGTAATCGCAGAAACAGGAGCTGGGCAGCATGGTGTGGCTACAGCTACGGCTTGTGCTTTGTTAAATATTCCTTGTAAAATCTTCATGGGAGCAATAGACATTGAAAGACAACTCCTGAATGTAAAAAGAATGAGACTTTTAGGAGCGGAAGTCGTTTCATGTGATTCAGGTACAAAAACCTTGAAAGATGCGGTGGATAGCGCTTTGGGATATTATATAGAAAATCCAGAGTCTTACTATCTGCTGGGTTCTCATGTAGGCCCGCACCCTTATCCTAAAATCGTGGGATATTTCCAAAGCGTAATCGGAAATGAAGCAAGACAGCAGATTTTACAAAAGGAAAATCGCCTTCCAGACAGCATTGTCGCTTGTGTCGGTGGTGGTTCTAATGCTATCGGGCTGTTTTCAGGGTTTTTAAATGATGAATCTGTAAAAATATACGGTGCCGAGGGCGGTGGAGATGATAAAATTTTCCATACTGCGGCTACGCTTAACTATGGTAAGCCGATGGTTTTCCAAGGAACTTTTTCTTATTGCTTGGCTGATGAAAACAATGAGCCTATCGCATCAGAGTCCATCGCGGCAGGATTGGATTACCCAGGGATAAGCCCTCAGCACGCCTTCTTGAAAGACACCAAAAGAGCTGAATATTTCTCAGTAACGGACAAGGAAGCCATAGAAGCTTTTCAGCTTTTATCCCGTTTGGAAGGGATTATTCCAGCGATAGAATCTTCCCATGCGGTGGCTCTCACTATGAAATTATTTAAAAATAAAAATCAACTGGTGCTTGTAAATCTCTCTGGAAGAGGTGACAAGGATGTAGAAAGAGAACTGTAACAAATTGGACAAAAAAGTAACTTAAATTAAGTTACTTTTTTGTTATCATAATAAAAAAACTAAATTTGTCCAAAATCTAAAAATATGATAAGAAAAATTTTGTTAATAAGTCTCGGTTTTTCGGTGTTTGCATCTGCGCAGAAAATTGAAAACGCAGAAAATCTGGCGCCTTTCTTTGATAAACTCAATAAAAACGAATCCGTTACGAATATCCTTTTCATCGGAGATTCTCACATTCAGTCGGGGCATATTTCAGAATATTTAAGAAAAAAAATCCAAAATAAATACGGCAACGCAGGGCGAGGAACGGTTTTCCCTTATCCTTTGGCAAACTCAAACGGAGCGATTGATTTCACGGCTTATTCCAATCAGTCTTGGCAGACTTTCCGTCTGGTCTATGAGCAGGATGTTTATCCACAAATGGGAGCTTTGGGCTTCGTGATGGGAAACAGCGGAAATTCTTTCATTGAAATCAATTTCGGTGATCCAAAAGACAGCTTTGATGAAGTGAAAATCTTTAATGATAATGTGCTGACGGGCGAAAATTTTACTATTTTCAAAACTTCTCAAAGTCTAGAAAACTTTATCAAACCGAAGAAAACGATTTTGAATTATCAAGTTCAAAACGGCGATACTTTCCCTGAAATCGCGGCTAAGTTCAATGTAGTCACTACCCGACTAGTTCAGTTAAATGGCAACAATGTCCGAAATGCAAAGGCTGGACAAACCATAAAAGTAGAAAATGTAGAAATTCTCTACGACAAGCAGTTTGAGGAAAACCTCACTCCCATAGGCAAAGGACAGTTCGCAGAAAACAGCACCAGCTTTAAGTTTAAAAATCCTACTCAGGAATTCATCATCAATATGAATGGAAAAAAAGGAAACATTCTGCATGGTTTTCAGTTCCTAAAATCCACGGCTAAAAATGGTGTGGTTTTCAACACGGTGGGTGTAAATGGCGCTACTTATGCCGATTTCTTGACATACTCTCTGCAAACTAAACAATTAAAATCTCTGAATATCGATGTCCTGATTGTCGCGCTGGGAACCAACGAATCACTGAGCAACATCACAAAGCAAGAATTCAAAGACAATGTTAAAAAGCTTATCAACACTTGGAGAGCGGAAAATCCCAACTTCCCTATTCTTCTGATTTCTCCAACGGATAACAAAATAAAATCCGCAAAAGCGAAAGAAATTTCTTCTTGGATAAAAGAAATTGCCGCTGAAAACAAAACTTCATTCCTTGACCTGCATACTAAAATGGGCGGAATAGGATATTTCCAAAAGGCTCTACAGCGAAAAGAAGCCAATGCTGACGGCGTTCATTTCCTAAAACCTGGCTATGAAAAACAAGCCGAAATAATCTGGAATGAGCTAATAAAATAAGTTATTTTTCTATCTTTGTAGCGAACTAAAATTTTTAAAAATGGCAAAAATATCATTAGGAGGAAATCCCATCAATACACTAGGCGAGCTTCCAAAAGTAGGCGAAAGCGCAAAAAATTTCACACTCGTAGCAGCTGATTTATCTGAAAAATCTTTATCGGATTTTAGTGGTAAAAGAGTGGTTCTTAACATCTTCCCAAGCGTAGATACAGGAGTGTGTGCTGCTTCAGTAAGAAAATTCAACCAAGAGGCTTCATCTCTGAACAACACAGTGGTAATCAACATTTCAAAGGATTTACCCTTTGCTCTTAGTAGATTCTGCGCTTCAGAAGGTTTAGAAAATGTTATCAACCTATCTGATTTCAGAGGATGTTTTTCTGAGGATTATCAATTGTTAATAACAGATGGGCATCTGAAAGGACTATGCAGCCGAGCTGTAATCATCGTAGATGAAAACGGAAAAATCATTTACACAGAGCAAGTTCCAGAAATCAAACAAGAGCCTGATTACGAAAGTGCAATCGCAGTTCTGAAATAAAAATCAACTAAAAAATCCCTAATTCAAATTTGAATTAGGGATTTTCTTTTTTAGAAATCAATGATTGGAGCCAAGATTTTTTCCATCTTCTGTTTTACCTGCCCCACACTTCCACTGTAATTATTTATCAAAAGGGAAAAAGTCAAAAGTTTTCCGCTTTTAGTTTTGATATATCCTGCCAATGTTTTTACCCTATTGAGAGTTCCTGTTTTAGCAAAAACCTGCCCAAAGGAGTCTGAATTTCTAAACATTGATTTTAAAGTACCTGTCTGCCCGCCGATAGGCAAAGATTTAAAATAAGAATCAAAATGCTTGTCATCCATCAAAGAGGATAAAAACTTAACCTGAGAAATAGGTGTCACTACATTGGAACGAGAAAGCCCGCTTCCATCGGCATAATTAAACCCTTGAAAATCAAACATTTTCTTAGAGAGATGTTTATTCATCATCGTTCTTCCTGTATCCAGAGAGAAGTCTCCATATTTATAGAAACCTGTAGTCTTCAGCAATGCTTCTGACATGTGGTTGTTACTAGTTTGGTTGATAAAATAGACCATATCTTCCAATTTTGGAGACTGATATGCCATTATCTTTTTCCTTTCCTCAGAAAGATTTTGCTCTGGCTCAGACTGGTTTACTACTTTTCCTTCTGTAATGATTCCATTTTTAGCAAGACTTGCTTTCAAGTTATTACCCAAATACGCTGGAGTATCTGGTAATTTTGTTGAAAGAGTAATTCCTCCAAAATTCTCTGTATAAACCATTTCTTGGGTAAATGGCGATAGGTAGACAAATTTTTGATCCTCAGGATTTTTTCTCCCCAAAAGTCTCTCTTGTCTTGGGTCTGTATCATTGGTACTTCCCATCGGTACAAAATATCCTCTACTTCCTTTCCAAACGATATTTGCTGGGAGAACTACGGTTTTATTACTTTTAAAAACGGCTGTTTTTAGAACAATATCTCCTTTTACTCGTTTTATCCCTAAATCTTTTACAGACCTTACAAAATCACTCACCAAAGCCCCATAGGTGGATGCTCCTGCCCTACCCGTTCCTAGTGAAGGGTCCCCACTTCCTACTATGTATAGGTTTCCGTTTAGAATTCCCTGCTCATCAATAGAACCAGAATGCTCTAACTGTGTAACCCATTGATAATCTTTACCAAACAAGGACATCGCTGCATCTGTAGTCAATAACTTCGTAGTGGAAGCAGGAATCAATGATGCGTTTTCGTTATATGAATTGATAATTTTTTTCTTTTTCGGGTCATAAACTACGAAGCCCCACTGCGCATTTCGCATTACTGGGTCATTAAACATAGATGCTATATTGCTATTCAACTGTTCCTCTGGTGTCAAAGGAGTCGGCGGTGGAGTTTCTATCACAATACTCTCTCCTGATACAGGTGGTAAAAGTGGATTATTCTGCGCACAAACTCCCAATGGAAGCAGCATCGTAGAAACTGTCGTTATTTTTACAAACTTTTTCATTGCATTCATTTTTTTGATGTTTAATTGACTATTGCCAATATTAAAAACAAGTAAAATTAATAATTATTGTTCAAATTAAAGAATATTTCACCATAAAATTTGTTAATTTCTCTTAAAAATCAACATAGGTTTTTAGCTTAATGCTTTTGTAAGTGGCTATACCATCGAATTCTTTTAACGATATAGCTACTAATTTTTTGTAGTCATTATATTTTTTGGAACGAGGCAATTTTAGCAGAACCTGAAACTGATACAGATTATTTATCTTACCGATAGAAGCAGCTTCTGGCCCTAAAACACATTCCCCTGGGAGATATTTCCTTAGAATATAGCCGAGGAATTTAGCTGCCCTTTCTAGTTTATCTTCTCGCCTGTGTTTCAGCTCTATAAAGATAAGTTTCGTAAATGGCGGATAATGAAATTTCTTCCTTTCTCCCAATAAATGTTCATATATTTTCTCGGAATTACTTTCTTTAATCAGCTGAAAAATAGGCTTTTGTGGTTCGTAAGTCTGTATCAGAACTTTTCCATTCCCAGAAGCCCGCCCTGCTCTTCCTGCCACTTGGGTAATGAGCTGGTAGGCTCTTTCCTCTATCCTAAAATCCTGAATATGAAGCAGTGAGTCCGCCCTCGGAATGGCAATCAGCTCAATATTAGGAAAATCTAAACCCTTGGAAACCATCTGTGTACCGACAATGATGTCCGTTTCGCCATTTTCTATTTTTTCGTAAAGTTTTTCGTAGGCAAATTTCTTCCGCATAGAATCCACATCCATTCGGTCTATCCTGCTATTGGGAAAAATCTTATTCAGCTCCTCCTCTATCTGCTCGATTCCTATCCCGCGAATACTGATATTTTCCGAATGACATTTAGGGCAAAATTTAGGCTTAGAAGCCCTTTGACCGCAGTAGTGGCATTTTAGCTGGTCTTCGGTCTTATGATAAGTCATCACTACATCACAATTTCCGCAGTAGGTAACATGCCCACAGCTCTTACATTCCGAAACATTGGCATAGCCTCGCCTATTGTGCAGAACGATGGTTTGTTTCTGATTATCAAGCTGATGCCTGATTTCCCTTATCATTCTTTGAGAGAAATTTCCTACCACACTTTTCATATCCATGGCTGATTTGAAATCTATCAATTCATAAACAGGAAGCGCCGTGCCGCCAAATCTTTCGCCGAGATAAATATAGCGCAGTTTGTCTTTCTGAGCGTTGTAATATGTTTCTAATGAAGGAGTTGCAGAACCCAAAATCACATTCGACTGATAAAATTTAGCCAAAACCAAAGCTGCATCTTTCGCATTGAAAAATAAAAAAGCATCCTTCTGTTTGTAGGCGCCGTCGTGCTCCTCATCTACAATGATTAAGCCCAAATTCTGAAAAGGAAGGAAAAGCGAATTTCTGGTTCCTATCAGGATTTTGATTTCGTTGTTTTTTACTTTTCGCCAAACTTCTACTTTCTCAAAATCACTCAATTTACTGTTATAAAACCCTAAGGTTTTCCCATATTTTTTCTCCAATCGCTGGGTAATCTGCTGATTAAGAGCAATTTCTGGAACAAGGAAAAGAACATTTTTCCCACTTCTGATGCAGTCTTCTATTTTTTCTAAATAAACATGCGTTTTCCCAGAAGAAGTAACACCGTGGAGAAGCACATTTTTGCCCTCCGAAAAGGCTTGGTCTATCTGATTTTTGGCTTCCTGCTGATGTGGAGTGAGTTTTTCTATTTCCTCCAATTCTCCGCTGTATCGCTGGATTCTATCAACTTCTAAGAAATATTCTTCTACGATTTTTTTATCCAAAAGCGGCTTTAGATGAGATGAACCAAAATTTCCTTTTTCAAAAATATCAGATTTTTTAACTGGCTGATTTTCAACCTTTTTTTGTTCAGATAAAATTAAAAGAAAAAGTTCCTTCTGCTTTTTAGCTCTATCCAATAGGGAAAGCGTGTTTGCGAGATTTTCTCCCTGCAAAACCTCATCATTTATTTTTAGATAAGAAGCTTCTTTTATCTTGTATTTTTCGGTAATTTTTTCATCAATGATGATGAGCCTTTGGTCTATAAGAGAATTGATGGTTTTGATGATTTCTTTTTTGGGAATAAAGGCTTCTATCTCCTGTAAATTAAGCACTTTTTTAACCTCCAAAGCTTGGATAAGATAGATTTCATTCGCCTCTAAATCTTCAAAATTCACCTGCTGGCTGGTATTGAGTTTTATGTAAGTTTCACTTTCTAATTTCAATGAAGATGGAAAAGCGAAACGATAGATTTCGCCGATGTTACAGAGATAATATTCAGACATCCAGCTCCAAAAATCCAGCTGCTCCTGCGGAACGATAGGAACATTGTCCAAAACACTGATGATATCCTTTGTCTTAAAGGTTTCTGGAGCATTCTGATGAATTTCAGAAACGATTCCTGTATAAATCTTTTTGCCGCCGAAAGGAACCAGCACCCGCTTGCCCACCTCCATAAAATCCACCAAATCATCGGGAACTTTGTAAGTGAAAGTCCCTGAAAGATTGAGCGGAAGTATGATTTGGGCGTAATACAAATTTGATTTTATTTGCAAAAATAATGAAATAAAAAGCAGTTAGAAAATATTTTCCAACTGCTCTAAAAAATTCTTGATTATTTAATCTTAAAATTTGTATCCAAATCCTAAGTTCAAGTAAATATTATGCAACGCAAAACTAATTGATTTAAATTCGGATTTAAATATTCCATTGATTCCGTAGTTCAGCTCTGGGAATAGAATGAAATGCTTATTCAGATGCCATTCTGCTCCTAACTGCCCTCCCCATTGGAATAATCTCAAATCATTAGAGAAGTTATAGTTTGCTTTTGTTCCGTTTTCAAAAACAACTTTTGTCCCAATCGGCGTATCTTGGCGAAGATATCCATCAGAAACATAACCACTAAAGTTTTTATCAACTAAAATGCTGGCATACAGACCTCCATAAAGTTTCCATCTTGGAGAAACCTTGTAAACCACTGATACAGGCATCGTTACATAAGTATTTTTAATATCAGTTTCTACCGTTCCTGTAAAGTAACCCTTTATTTTTTCATCATTTTGAATTACTTCTGTAAAGTAGCTTTTCACAACAGCTTCTGTTTTCATTCCCTTTCCTTCGGTACGGATTCCCACTCGGATACCCCATTTCTTATTATCAGACACCCATTTAGTAGCATCCGCCTCTAATCCAAGAACCAAAGTAGGATTATAATGAGTAATTTTTCTAATTTCCCTTGGGATACCTAGCGGAGTACTTCCTCCTATACTGAAATTAGCCTTCACCTGATATTCCATATCCCTTGTGAAAAAATTCCCATTTTCATTTTCTTGGGCAAAGCTAAAAAAACTAATACCCAAAGTAGCTAGAACAGCTAAAAATATCTTTTTCATTAGATTATTTCTTATTTAAATTATTTATTCTGTAATGATTTTCACCTCATCAATATCCAATGTACTTCCTACCGCACCATTGTATTTATCTCCTTCTATACTAGATGTAAATACTATTGTAAACATATATTCTTTAGTAGGGTCAAAGGATTTTCCACTCACAAGCTCAAAAGGAATTTCAAATCTTGTCCACTGGTTTGCTTCTTTTCTGTCCGCATCTTTCAGTTTAGCAATACTTACGATTCTCGCATCAGCAAAATTATGGTCACCTGTTATGTAATTATTTGTATTTGATTTTTCAAATAAAATAGCATAGGCATTCCAAGTATCTTTTGTTAATGTGCTGCTTCTATCCTTTTTAGTAAATGTAGCCCCTGCTTTATATTTAAAATATCCTGTGACTGCCTTAGGAGCTTTATTATAATTATATGGAATACCAAATCTCGTAGATTTTAAGGTATTAGCAATGTTAAGGCTGAAAGTTCCCAAGAAAAGGTTTCCAGCCGCTATAGGCGCTCCAAACATAGATCCAAGCCAACCTGTACTTCTTGTTATCATTCTTACTCCTTTGCCACTATATCCATCAGCAACTTGTAAAGTAGGATAAGTATCAGCTGTTCCACCTGAATTAGTTAAACTAAAACCATCATTACCACTACTCCAGTTATATAGTTTTTGCCCATTAATAAGTTCATAGAATTTATGATACTTATTAGTTGCATCTTCTTCCATATTTTCAAAAGAATAACTAGTAATAAAGGCATTTTCATCAGTAATGAAAGAAACCACATATTGTCTGCTCCATGCTCCATCTTGGGAAGTAACAGTATAAGTCTGTGGCTGCGTGAAATCCAGCTCTGTCCCACTCGCTGGAGAGATAGTTGCTCCATCTGACAGCTTAAATTCTGGAGCGAATTTATAACTTCCAGAAAATGTTTTCATTCTGAAAGTAATGTTATTACTCTCTATCACTGGTTCTGTTTGTAACAAACTCTCTGCATTAGCAATTGTTACACTTTCAATGTCAGCTTCCATATTGGGTGCTTCTTCACGGATACAAGAGTTGAACAACAACCCCGCGGATACCACCACAGCAGGAATTAATCTACTTAATTTCATTTTATTTATAATTTTTTTGTTAAATCTTAAGAGTTCCAAAAGTCATAGAATGACTTTCGCTTTACACTTGTTAAAGAAATGAGAGTGCAAAGTTAAAAAAATCATAAAAAAACAAGAAAATATTCATAAAAAAATTAGCCCTAAAAAGGCTAATTTTCATTTTAATGCTTTATAAAAACCTTTATTCATCAGTTTTTTCTTTTATTTCTCGATAAGAATACTTGCTGTTTTTGAAAATTTCTGACCATTTTTTAACAAACGCTGTGGAAAGTTTCTTTTCTTTCACTGATACAAAAGCTATACAAACCGTATCATACCCCATAAAAACATAATACAATTCGGATTCTACCTTATGTGGAAGCTTTTCTGCCCGTATATTTTCTATTTTGAAAATCGCTGTTTTTCTGTCTTTGCTTATTTCCAAAACTTTCATTTTGGCATTAGGAGCATTATTCTCAAATGTATCTTTATAAGTATCTATGACATCTGCCACATCGTTTTCTGCAGCATAATACAGATAGAGTATTCTTCCCTTTATAGTCCAGTTGGTTTCGCTCTCTTTATCGGGAATATATGCCACTAATCGGCTGGTTAATCCTTTTTTATCATAGAGCTGTTTCCATTTTTGTTCTTTTGGCCAAGGAACTTCCAATGTTTCCTCTATTTCCTGCCCGAAAAACATTCCTGAAAATAACATTAAACACAAAAAAACTAGTTTTTTCATTTTATAAATTTAAGTTTTATTTTAGATTTATACTATAAACTATTGTGTTTTATCTGAATACTCATAAAAAAACTCTCCACTTCTAAAAACTTTGCTCCACTTTTTCACGAATTCTTCGGAGAGTGATTTTTCTTTTACTGCAATCATAACTTGATAAAGAGTATTTTCTTTTTGTATAATATATAATAATACAGAATCAGATTCAGCTTCCAAAGATGGAGAAGGATTTTCTATTTTAGAAATAAACCAAAAGTTCTTCTCTTCATTACTTTTTTCTAAAAGTGTAAATTTTGCAGAAGGAATTTGTTTAGAAAAATTATTTTCATAATGTTTTATAATAAAATCTACATTAGAAAGAGGAGTATTTCTAAAAATCATTGAGCTACAACGAATAGTCCAATTATTTTCGTTTTCATTTTTAGGAATAAATATAATGAAATCAGTTTTATCACTTTCATAATTATGAACCACTTTCCATTCATATTCCTTCGGCAAATTTACTTTTAAGACCTCTTTTTTCTGCCCAAAAAACATTCCTGAGAATAATACCAAACACAAAAAAACTAATTTTTTCATTTTATTAAAATTTTATTCATTTATCAATTTACTTTCTTTGAAAATTTTACTCCACTTTTTTACGAATTCTCAGAGAGTGAGTTTTCTTTTACTAAAACATAAATACGATAAATAATATCTCCTTTTTGTCTTATATATACTAATTCAGAATATATTTGAAATATATCTTGACGATAATCATAATGATATCTATTTTCTATCTTGAAAAGCTCCCAAAAGCCATCATTTTCTTCCTTTTTTTCTAAAACTGTAGTTTTTATTGGAGGTAGTTCTTCAATAAGTTCTTCAGGAAGTCCTTTTAATTTTTTTATAGTAAAGTCTGCTTTATAAATGTCAGGCGGCTTAACTGCTAAAGCTTGGCAAATAATAGATGGATTTTTCTCATTTTCTCCTTTAGGAATAATTTTTCTTACATAGATACTATCCTTATCTAGCTTATCTACCACTTCCCATTCATACTCTTTTGGCCAATTTATTTCCAAAGCCAACCTTTTCTCCTGCCCGAAAAGCATCTGGAAACACAGCAGAACAAACACAAATACAGCTTTTTTCATCTTTCAAAAATTAAATCTACCTTATTCCTGCATAGATAATGAATAATCGCAAAAAACAAAAATCTGAGAACATGAAAATTCTCAGATTTATAAAATATATTTTTAGTGTAAAAAGTGTCTCATTCCAGTGAGCAACATTGGGATGCCGTGCTGATTGGCAGCCTCTATACTTTCTTCATCCTTGATGCTCCCGCCTGGCTGTATAATGGCTTTTATGTCTTTTTCAGCACAGAAATCCACCACATCGCGGAATGGGAAAAAGGCATCCGAAGCCAAAACCAGCTCTCCGCTGAATTTCTCTTTGGCTCTTTCCACCGCCTGCTGTGTCGCCCAGATTCTATTAACCTGTCCGCCGCCGATTCCCAGCGCCTGTGTTCCGTTAGAAACTACTATCGCATTGGATTTCACATATTTCACTACTCGCTGTGCGAAGAGCAGGGCTTTTCTCTGTTCCTCTGTCGGCTGTTTTTCGGTTACGGCTTTTATTTCCTCCGAGAACTGATTGTCGCAGTCCTGCACTAGCAGTCCGCCATCTATTTTCACCCAAGTTTGTTTGTCCGAAACAGGGTTTTTAATTTTAATAATTCTAAGGTTTTTCTTTTGTCTAAGGATTTCCAGCGCTTTTTCCTCAAAATCTACCGCCATCACGATTTCAAGGAAAGTCTTCCCAAGTTCCTCCGCTGTGGCAGCATCCACCTTGTAGTTCATCGCCACAATACCTCCGAAGATAGAAACAGGGTCACACTCAAAGGTTTTAGTATAAGTTTCCACCGCCGTATTTCCGATGGCTACACCGCACGGCGTAGAGTGTTTTACGGCACAGCATGCCATTTCGTTTTTAAATTCATTTACTACTTTCCAGCACAAATCCATATCGCGAAGATTGTTGAACGAAAGTTCCTTTCCTCCCAGCTGTTCAAAATCTTTCATCGCTCCATTTTCCACTGTTGAAACATAATACGCTGCGGACTGGTGCGGATTTTCGCCATATCTCAGATCCGAAACTTTCTTGTAAGAAGCATTCAGATACTGCGGATATTCCTCCTCCAAAAGCATTTTGGAAATGGCTGCATCATAGGCAGAAGTAAGGTTAAACACTTTTCCTGCAAGGGTTTTACGAGTTTCCAAAGTCGTATCGCCCGAAGTTTCTATTTCAGATTTTACTTTCTCGTAATCTTCCACATTGGTGATGACCGTCACAGATTTAAAATTCTTCGCTGCTGAACGAAGCATAGATGGCCCTCCTATATCGATAAACTCCACCTTTTCATCCAAAGGAATATTCTTCCCTGCATTTTCGAAAAATGGGTAAAGATTGACCACCACCATGTCTATCAGCTCTATTCCATGCTCGGCTACTGTGTCCATGTGCTCTCTATTATCACGCACAGCGAGAAGTCCTCCATGCACTTTGGGGTGAAGGGTTTTTACCCTGCCGTCCAGCATTTCTGGGAAATTCGTGACCTCATCTATCTGAATAGGACTAAGCCCTGCATCTTTCAGATGTTTGAAAGTTCCGCCTGTGGAGATAAGTTGGTAATTGTTTTTTTCTAAGAACTGAGCGAATTCCGTAAGTCCGCTCTTGTCCGAAACACTGATTAAGACTCTTTTTTTCATAGTTAAATTTAAGTTTCACAAAATTAAAAATAATAATTGGTTAATGTAAGTTTTAGAATTAAATATTCATATTTTTACCAATAAAATTTTTAATTAAGATGCTTATCAACCTAAAAAGAGTTTACGAAATCCCTGATGAAACCGATGGTTTCCGTGTGCTGTCTGACCGCCTTTGGCCTCGCGGTATCAAAAAAGAAGAGTTGGATTTTGATTTTTGGGCAAAAGAAATCGCTCCTTCCACACTTCTGCGGAAAACCTATCACCAGACACTAGATTTTGATACTTTTAGCAGCGATTACCGAAACGAGCTAGAACAAAACACCGCCATAGATGCCTTTTTGGAGCTTGTTCATGACAAAAAAGTCCTTACCCTCCTTACTGCTGCCAAGGAAATAGAGAAATGCCATCTGCCTATTCTCAAGAGTTTTCTGCTTTCCAAATTACCCAATTAAACTTTATAAAAATTCCCTTCTCTATTTCAGAAAAGGGATGTTTTTTAGTCTTATAAGCTTTTTACTACTCTTTCTGTTGTAGTTTTGTGGAAGAATAACCAGTTTTTCCCTTTGAATGGTGCTCTTTTCATATAGTAAAAAGAGAGCTAGTTAAATTTGTTTTAGCTTTTTTATTTAAAGAATAAATCTTCTTTTATCATCCATGTTTTAGTAAAATAGAAGCTCATTAGATTAAAAATAAATACTAAAATAATAATTACTATTGCTGTATTTATAATTCGCTCGAATAATCTGCTGTATTTTTGTTTAATCATCTCAAGTTTACTAATGAATTCCTCTCCACAATTATTGATAATGGCTATATTGGACAAAAATATAGGAAACTGGCTAATTAAAATCCAAATAGTAAAGGCTATAATAGTAACAATCAGATTCCCATTATGCCCACATAACACAACTAAAGATATAA
>JABCOA020000139.1 GCA_013333875.2 Flavobacteriaceae bacterium
GGTGGAACAATGTCGCCCAAGTTAGAAACGGTATAAGGAAACATCGTCTGTTACATTTTTCTATAAATCAAAATCCGCGTAAATTCAGTCGGGTAGTCCAATCTGAATGTTGTACTGGGTGAATGATAGAGACGAAACTCAACGGTAACGTTAGGGTATTTATCGATAGAAAATTCATAGGAAGTAAAAAAATATGTGGTTTCATCAAAAACTGTTTTCAATGTTTCTGATTTTTCTTCACTTTTTTTAAGATTCAGATGAAAGTATTTTGTCAATTCATCTTTGTCAAATAGGATATTTATTGAACCGTTGCTTTCATCCCAATAGAGATTAAGTTTCGTATTCTGTTTTAACTCTTTAGGTACAACCAAATGAACCTTTGATTTTTCCAAAGTGTAGCTTGTATAACCGTTTTTCATGTTTGTATGAGTAAGAACCTTGATATTCCTACGTTTATATTGCAATGAATCAGGATCAACAGATTGTTTTTTCTCCATAATTTCAGCTGCAATATCAATCATTTCTGCTAAATAAGCTTTTTCCAATTGGATTTCTGTTTGTGTCATGGAAAATATATTTTTCGAATAGAACAATAAAAAAATAACAGATAATTTCGAAAGAATTTGTTTAAAATTTTCCATATATTCTTACTCCTGAAGATGTTCAAAGGAAATAAAGCAAAGATACATCGTGTTCTTTTTTCTGGTTCTAGTAATGTTGCTTGTCTAAGATATGTTCTCCTTGATATTTATACTATTTTCCAGTATTCAAATAAAGATATATTAGATTCGGATGCTGTGCAATAAATTGAGTATTTATTGTGTTTTAGTGCTTGAGTGAGATAAGGCGCACGAATAATTGATGTCAAAATGAGAGATAAAAAAGAGACCTTTCAATGAAAGGTCTCTCTTCATAAAACAATGTTATATGAATAATTTGTAAAAAATCTCCAAAATTATGCAGGATTTGGGTGTTTGCAAATTAAAATAACTTATTTTGCCTTCAATTTTTAACCAGTCAAATTTACCATTTTTGCGCCGTAAAGCCCCGTTCTTCAGGTTGGGGATATAGCTTTTTTGACTTTTTCTCTTGCCCACTCTTCGTATTGGGAAGTTTGATTTTTAACTGGTTTTAAATTCATTTTGCTATGATATTCTGTTTAAGGTTTTTATTATTATACCTAATGAATGTTTAAATTGGGGTGTTCACGCAAAAACACATTGACTGCTTTAAATCCGTATGTGGTACTGTGGTGATGGTTATTTTATTTTCTGATATTTCAAAAGCTTGCGGCTCTCTTGTCCAGACAAGTGATTTGGGATGGAATGTGTGCATTATTACTCCTGAGTAATGAGACTGTATTATAGTAAAGATTTCATACATATTGAAAAACAAGCGGTAGGATTTTGAGAAAAATTTGCAAATTATTTTTTCAAATCCCTTGAGCTTAACCCTAGGTTAAGCTTTAACATAATGTCCATTCAATCTCAATAAAAAATAAGGACATCTTATGAAATTACATAAATTCACCCGCTCATTGTTGCTTTTAAGTTTAGGCATAACCGCTTTTGCTCAAGCACAAACACTTTCTATGGAAGTGTGGAAAAGCCCGACTTGTGGCTGTTGTAATGAATGGATCAGCTATATGCAGAAAAACGGTTTTGAGGTTAAAGTCAACGAAACAGGCAATTATGATGCTCATAAGCGCTTTAACATTAAATATGAACATGCTTCTTGCCACACAGCCGTGATTGATGGCTATGTGATTGAAGGACATGTACCTGCTGAGGATATCAAACGTTTACTCGCAGAAAAACCCGATGCAATAGGCTTGTCTGCACCGGGAATGCCAATTGGTTCACCAGGTATGGACGGTGAAGCATACGGCGGACGCAAAGATCCTTATGATGTTGTTTTGATTAAGAAAAACGGTGAAAGTGAAGTGTTTAAATCCTATAACCAATAGGGGGGGAAAGAATGAAACGTCGAGATTTTTTACGTTATGGAATTGGAATTAGCTTAGCCAGTAGCTCGTTTTATAGCCTTGCGAATATGATGAACCACGCACAACATGGCAATATGGCGATGATGCATTCAGTACCTACTGGCCTAATGCCAACTGAGGCAATGCCTTCAGGTTTATCGCTTAATGGGATATTACCAAAACTTGCTAATCAATCGACTCAAGCTGGACTGTTCAAAGCCACTTTAAAAGCAGAGCCAATTAAAATTCGCCTCGCAGACAATAAAGAAACGGAATTTTGGGCTTATAACGGACAACTACCAGGGCCACAAATTGAAGTATTTGAAGGCGATGCCGTAGAAATTGAATTTATCAATCACCTACCACAACCCTCAACAGTACATTGGCACGGCTTAGATGTACCAAATGAAGCGGATGGTAACCCGATGGATATGATTGAACCGCAAGGGAAAAAAGTCTATCGCTTTACGCTACCTCAAGGCAGTGCTGGGACATATTGGTACCACCCTCATCCACATGACCATGTTTCCGAACAAGTCTATAAAGGCTTAGCAGGCACTTTCGTTGTTAAAGCGAAAAATGATCCGCTTGCACACCTTCCTGAACAACATTGGGTGATTTCCGATCTGCGTTTAAATGCCGATGGCACCATTCCAGCAAACACGATGTTAGATTGGATGAACGGTCGTGAGGGTGAATTTGTGTTAATCAACGGTCAATATCAGCCCCAGATTCAAGTGAAAACGAATGAACGAATCCGTCTTTGGAATGCCACTAGCGCTCGTTATTTTCGTTTAAACATTCCAGGGGTGAAATGGATTGTGGTGGGTACCGAAGGTGGTTTACTTGAAAAACCTCGCTCGCCTGTTGATGAACTGCTACTTACACCAGCCGAACGCGTTGAAGTGATTATGGTGGGTGAAACGCAAGGAACAGTCAATTTACAAAGCGGTTATTATGATCGCCGTAAGATGATGGTGCAAGAACAGCCTAAAGATCTCACTTTAGCCACAATTCAGGTGAAATCAGAACCTGTTCAGTTACCTGAAAGCTTAAGGTCCTTCCCTAACTGGGATGAGCCAAAGCAGGTTCGCCAAATTCGCTTTAGTGAAAAAATGATGAACCATACGAATATGCCAATGATGAATCACGGTACACATCACGCTACTACAACACCAACGGACAACCCTATTCCACCAATGATGAATGGTATGTTCTTAATCAACGGTCAAACCTTTGATATGAACCGTATTGATTTTGTTGCCAAATTGAATGAAGTGGAACAGTGGGAAATTTTCAATGAAAGCCATATGGATCATCCGTTCCATTTGCACGGCACTCAATTTGAAGTGATTCAACATACATTAAACGGCAAAACCTTCAAGCCAGAAGGCAGGGCGTTAAAAGATGTAGTCAATTTGCGCCCTTATGAAAAAGTGATTATTCGCTTTAAGCAAGGACACACTGGGTTGAAAATGTACCATTGCCATATTTTGGAACATGAAAATCTCGGTATGATGGGGATGTTTAAAGTGGAATAGTGGTATCTAAC
>JABCOA020000140.1 GCA_013333875.2 Flavobacteriaceae bacterium
AAATTCACTTTATCCGTTTTTGTATGAACTTTTGTTTTTGCTTCGGCGTTTCTTTAGCAAAGTTTCAGTGAACTCTCGTTTATGTTTTTCTAATTATTTCGGAAATTTAAATAAAAATCTCCACTATTTTAGCAGTGGAGATTTTATGTATTTATAGAAGTTCTTTTAACTTTAACTTGATTTTTTTCTCTTCTTCACCATCCTGATATTTTATGACAACATTTTTGTTCTTTTGACTCAGCATTTTACGATAAACTGCTATATCATTAGTAACCTTGCCGTTTATGGATATTATTTTCTGCCCTTCTTTTAGTCCCAATTTTTCTGCTTCTGAGTTTTCAACCACGCTGGAAATTAAAATTCCATTTTCAGATTTTTTCAATTTAATGGGACTTACTGGGATTTCAAACTTATTGTTATATAAATGATTAGGTTTTACATACAATATCATATCCTTGTAATCCAGAATAATATCAAAACGATTGATAATCTCACTCCCCAAAATCCCCAAATATTCTTTATAAGAACTTACACCTTCTTTATCAGAGGATAAAGCAACTGGAACATTATCAAATGTGAAACTTCCTAGTTTTATCCTTTTGATTTTAGTATTTATTGTTTTGGTCTTATTACTAAGGTTGTTTGAATCAGTAACGAAACTTTTACCCAACTTATAAGTAAGGAAATTTTCCTCTACAAATGGTGCATTAAAAAGTAACGAAAGCCCCGCCCCACTATCAAAAAAAACATCTCCTGAAAACTTCCATCCACCATCCATTTCTACTGTAATAGGAAACTGAGGTATCGGTATATTATTTTTAAAATTAAAAGAAATCCCTGTGAACCCTTCCTTATCAGGCATAGAATCCTTGTATAGTTCTATTTGTTTTTTCTTAAAATCTATTTTGGTGACATAATTTTTGATAATATCATTACCAATAATCCCATCAAAAGGTTTCTCCAAAAGACTTTTTAGCCTTGATAAATCCTCAAGTACGAAATGTACTCCATCTATATTTTTGTCTTTGGTAAGGAAGATTTTTTGATTCAAAACCATATCATATACCTTTTCTCCTCCTGCCCCTGAAACTTTCTGTTGATAATTTGCTTTTAGTCCAAACTTACCTGCTGTCTCCTTGTCTAGTAATGTGGGTGTAGCTCCTGTATCAAAATAAAATGTCAAACTATCCTTCTCTGCAGGAAGTTTTATCAAAATATATTTATTCTCATACAACTCAAATGGAAGTGTAACATCCTGAGCCTGAACTTTAAATAATCCCATTAAAAAGATTATTCCTTTGATAATATTGTTTTTCATTTTTCCCATTTTTAGTTTAATCCCACCAAAAATACCACTGTTTGTTTTGATAAAGCGTCTCCACAAGGGATTCCACATCGCCCACGCCCTGCTCCACGATATCCACATCAAAGAGATACTGCTCTATAGCAAGCTTCACCAAGGCTTCCTTATCAGAAACTGGCTGATTTAGGTAAAATTCTGCCGTGTCATAGGTGATTGTCGCCAGCTCTGCTCCGTGTTTTTCGTGCCAATATTTTGCCATCGCGGTCATTTCGGCTGGAAGCGGACAGTCATTAAACCCGCCCATCGGCAGCCACGCAAAAGCTTCATAGGATTTTTCTGTCGGAAGTTTTACGATAACCACATCTTCTTTTATCGTGCTTTTGCTCTCATCATCATAGTTAATATCCAAATAAGCACTAAACATCAGCTCCTCATCCTCTGGCGCTTCCCAGTGGATTTCATCGGCAGAAACCTCTCCCAAAAATTCTTTTTTCTCTTCTTTATAGAAGTCAGTTCCGTTTAGTTTCTGTGCTTCAGCAAGGATTTTTTCACGATAAGTCTTCATGCCTTCCTTTGTAAAAGGTAAGTCCAAATCCTCCAAATCTATTTCAAATTTTTCAAGCAATATATCATCCGCCGTCACTATCACAGGCGTGAATTTCTGCTCCTTGCCTTCCTTCCAAAGATTTAGATAAGTTTCTACCAATTGTCTTGGGTCTGTATTTTGGGCAACAGGAATGACCTCGCAGTCCAATAACTCTTGTAACTTTTTGATGTTTTCTGTCATGATTAAAACTTTTTTCTGCTATTTCTTTGGTAAAAACACTTCCGCAAGCATACATCTAGCGCCGCCACCGCCGTTGATTTCTATCGTCCTCAAATCAGAAGAAATGATTTGGCTGTATTTTTCAATATTTTTTATCTGCTCCTGCGTGAGTGAGCTGTACGCTGTTTGACTCATTATCAGGAACTTATCTCCTTTGTCGCTATGCAGCTGGAGCATATTTCCCGCAAAATTATGCATCTGCTCTTCGGTGATTGCTATAATTTCTTTTCCTGATTTTTCTATGGTTTCTACCACTTGTTTTCGCTCCGTTTCATCATCTATACAGTCGAGACAAATCACCGCAAACTGGTCTGCCAGACACATCATCACATTGGTATGATAGATAGGCATCCGCTTTTGGTCTATGGTCTGATACGAATGAAAAACAATAGGTTTAAAACCGATTTTTGCGCAAAATTCACGGAACAAATCCTCATCCAAACGGACAGAAACCGAGCCGTATGCTATCTTATTATCTTGGTCAAAGATGATGCTTCCCGTTCCTTCCAAAAACTTGTTCTCCTTTTCGGACTGGGTAAAATCCACGATTTCTTTCACCTCAAAACCTTCATTTTTCAGCTTTTCTATGATGTCCATTCGGCGCTCATCTCTTCGGTTCGGTGCGAACATCGGATAGAGAACTACCCTTCCCTCTGGGCTGAAACTCACCCAGTTATTTGGAAAAATAGAATCTGGCGTATGTGGTTCCAGAGTGTCTTTAACCACGATAACATTGATTCCATGAGAGCGAAGTTTTTCCACAAAAGCATTAAACTCAGCCAAGGCTCTCAGCTGAGTATTTTCGTTCTCGGAGTTTATTTGGAAATAGTTGTTCTCGGCAGTCTGGGCATTATAGCCAAACGCCACAGGCTCTATCATAAGAACGGTGTTGGTTGTCTGCATTTTCTCTATTTTTTTATTCCCTTACCAGCGGCATGGTAGAGCATCTTAAAAGCCCTCCCATTTTGGATATCTCGCGATAAGGAATTTCTTCTACTTTAATATTCCAAACATCTTGTAAATGTCTGTTCATCCTCGTGAAAGCGGCATCCGAAACGACTACTTCTGGCGAAATCGAAAAAATATTAGGATTCATTTCAAACATTTCTTCTTTGGTAACATGGAAACAATTTTCTTCCCCAAAAATATCCAAAATCAGTCTGTAATCGCTCTCATCCACAAATCCATCTTTGTAGATGATACATTTGTCCTTTCCTACGGGATTAAATGTACAATCCAGATGCAAAATACCTTCATAC
>JABCOA020000141.1 GCA_013333875.2 Flavobacteriaceae bacterium
AGTGTAAATATTCCCTTTATCTATGGTAGAGTCATAAAGGATAGGGTAAGAATAGGGAAGAATACTAAAAACCAGCTTTTGATGGAAAAATTCACCAATAATGAAGGCTGGGTACTGTTTTTAGGTGACGGCTATGCACTAAAATCTAAAAATGTTTTTTATCATTATAAAGACTATCCTAATATAAAGCCTTTTGAGGAAAAGGGGCTTTGGGGAGCTGTGCTCGGCGAAGAAATCATGGTGCAGCCCAAGTATGAGATAACGGAAGTCTTTGAACAAAAATACATTAAGGCAAAAATAAACGGAAAATGGTCTCTTTTGGACAAAGAAGGAAAAGTGATTATTCCGCCGAAATATGATGATGTTTCAAACATTGATAGAGGAACAAAATCAGTGTTTTATGTGGTAAAAGATGAAAAAATAGGGCTGGTCAATAGACAAGGTAAAGAGATTACGCCCATAGACTATGATGTGATAAGCGAAGGAGAAAAAGAGGTTTTTGTTTTGACACAAGGGGATTTACGAGGAGTGCTTTTTAAACAAAAAATATTGATGCCTTCTATTTATGAAAGTATCAATGGTTATGGGCTGAAAATAGGACAATATAAAAACATGAAGCCGGGTAGAAGGTACTATAATGCGCAGAGAGATGGCAAAAAATATGTCATAGATGACCAAGGGAACGAATATGAACTAGAAGAAACCGAAATCCAAAATATAGGCAAGGCATTACTATATGGCTGGTCTGGACCAAGATATTCCATTAAGCAGGAAACTAAAAGAAAAGTTTCGCTAGATGAATGGAAAAAATAATAGAGAAAGAAAAAATCATGAATGAAGCAGAAATTTGGAAGCAAGTAGAGGAATTTTTTGTGAAAAATTTTGACACAGAAAAAAATCCTCCAATAGAGACATTATTGTTTTTGATAGGAATACAGGAGCTGGGAAGCGGCTGGCAGAAATACACAAAAGATGATAAAATCAATCTGATACACATCGCTGTGTGCAGGCTGTTGGAGCCTTTTGGCTATTATAAATTTGAAGGTTATGATGAGGACGGCTGGCCTAAATATAAAATTCTAGAAAATCTACCAGAACTAAAGGCGAATGAACAGCAGATACTCATGAAGAAAGCCATAATTCAGTATTTCATAGATGAAGATTTGTTAGAAAAAAAATAGATTTATGAAAAATATTTTGTTAAATATTTCGTTTTTAACATATTATTTTTAATATTTGTGGTATAAAAATTGTTTATACATAATAAATTAGATGTTTTAACAAAATATCGTAGATGAATAATCGTTTTATTCTAATATTGTCCTTTGCGATGACTATATCATTAGTCATCTTTATTTCCTTGCAGTTGTATTGGGTTAGAGGTTATTATCGTGCTTTGGAGCAGGATTTTTCTAATAAAGTGCACAGTGTACTAGAAACCACAACCAAAAAAATAGAAGGAATAGAGATAGAGCAGTATCTGAATGTGGAATATCCTAATTTTGGGAAGACCGTAGTTTCTGTTAAGGAACAACCAGCTACAGAAACCTATATCCAGCAGGTAACAGATTCTGCCACAAAAAAACAAATCCTCTTTTCTAAAAAAATCATAGAAAGCCAAAATATTCCAATATCACAAAGCGGAGATAGTTTGGAACTAATGAAAATGTATACAGATGAAGGGCAAATCAACATCAGAAAAGACCCTGCAATCCCAGAAAAACTAACCACTGAAATCAACCAAACAGTAAGAAATAACACCTATCAACTCAAAGAGTTTGCAAAACTAAACGCCAGCAATCTTCCTGTGGAGAGAAGGGTAAGCTTGAAAGTTCTCGACTCTGTGCTGACCAGAGAGCTTAATATGATGGGGATTAGTGGGGATTTTGGATTTGCTATTTTGGACAAAAATAATGAGAGAACATCCATAGCAAATGATATTTTCAAAGAAAAAGAAGAAGGAAAGGCACAGTATTCTTATCCTCTTTTTACGGATAATAAGGATAAAACGATATATACTTTATCTCTAATTTTTCCGCACAAAGACTATTCTTTAGCAAGAAATAATATTCCGATGCTGTTGGGAATGGCATTATCGCTTTTTACGATTTTGGGGATTTATATCATTTCGGTTAATTATATGATGAGACAAAAGAAAATAGCCGATATCAAGACGGATTTTATCAATAATATGTCTCATGAGTTTAAGACGCCTTCGGCAACCATTTCAGTCGCTACAGATTCATTAAATAATGATAAAATAGCCACCAATCCAGAGAAAGTGAAATATTATTCACAACTCATAAAACAGGAAAACATTCGGATGAAAAAGCAAGTGGAAAGCGTTCTGAATATGTCCAAGCTGGAACGAAAAGAGATGCAACTGTGCTTGAAACAGACTAATGTAAGGGAATTGATACATAAACTGGTGGAGTCTTTTAGACTAATTGTAGAGGAGCGAGGTGGGACTCTTACAGAGGATTTTACAGCGGAGAAATTCACATTAAAAATAGATGAGTTTCACTTGTCCAATGCACTTGTAAACCTTCTGGATAACGCTAATAAATATTCTCCTGAAAAGCCAGAAATTAACATAAAAACCCGAAACGAAGGGAATAAATATGTAATAGAAATTTCTGACAAAGGAATGGGAATGGAGGCCTTTAACAAGAAGAAAATCTTTGAAAAATTCTTCCGTGAAGAAACAGGAAATGTCCATAATGTGAAGGGGCAGGGATTAGGTTTATCCTATGTGAAACGCATCATAGAACTTCATGGAGGGCAGATTTTAGTAGAATCTATAAAAGGGCAGGGAAGCACATTTATAGTGAAGCTGCCAATGAGCTAAATAATTAACACTAAAAATAAGAAATATGAATAATAGAATTTTGTTGGTTGAAGATGATCAAAGTTTTGGAGCGGTGCTAAAAGACTATCTTATGATGAACAATTATGAGGTAACGCTTGCAACTGATGGAGAACAGGGACTAAAAGAATTCATGGAAAATGAATTTGATATTGGTATTTTTGATGTCATGATGCCTAAAAAGGACGGATTTTCACTCGCAGAAGATGTTAAGCGAATCAATAAAAATATGCCTATCATATTTCTGACAGCCAAGAACTTACGAGAAGACATTCTAAAAGGTTACCAAATAGGTGCGGATGACTATATCACCAAACCATTTGACACGGAACTTCTTTTGTATAAAATAAAAGCCATCCTGCAAAGAAGTGCCGTGGTAGAAGAAGATGAGCAGGAACATTTTAAAATCAGTAATATAGAGTTTGATTCAGTTTTGAGACAGCTGAAAGTCCATGATGCTGAGTATAAGCTATCTCCA
>JABCOA020000142.1 GCA_013333875.2 Flavobacteriaceae bacterium
ACTATAGGTGTGTAAATTCGTGCAAATCGACGAATGAAAGATTCGCTTTTTGATTTGCTTTCGCTTGCTTCTTCTACTAAATTTAAAATTTTGGATGCAGTAGAATTGCTGAAAGTTTTATTCACTTTCACCTTCAATACTCCTGATATATTTACGCAACCAGATATGACAGAATCCCCAAATGCTACATCCTTGGGAACACTTTCTCCTGTTAGTGCTACCGTATTTAAACTTGAACTACCTTCAATTACTTCTCCGTCAAGCGGAATTTTTTCGCCTGGTTTGATAACAACTACTTCTCCAACAGCAATAGTAGAAGGATTTACCACGATTGATTCGCCATTTCTTAAAACGTTAGCTGTGTCTGGATGTATATCCATTAGATCTGAAATGGAGTCACGAGTTTTATCTTTAGCATAATGTTCAAACAATTCGCCAATTTGGAAGAATAACATTACGAAGACACCTTCTAAGAATTGAGGCTCGCCATTGGGTAAAAAGCCCACGATGAAAGCTCCTATTGTGGCAACAGCCATAAGAAAATTCTCATCAAAAGGGTCGCCCTCCATAATTCCTTCTACAGCTTCGTGTAATACATCGTAGCTGATAAGTAAATATGGAATAAGATAAATGATGAGTATTTGCCATATCGGTAGATTACAGTTACGCTCTGTTAACCATGCTACTAGTAACAGCACAGAGGTTAGACCGATTCTTATTAGTTTCTTTTTCATTGTTTTTTAGATTTGTTACTAATTTCGATGCAAAAGTAAATAAAAGAGAATGCAACCAAGTTGCAAAGTTGCTGTCGCATTTAAATAAAAAACTTCATAAAAAAGGATAAACACCAATAAGTTACCTTGAAAAGCCTGAAAAATAGGTGAAAGCAGAAAATAAATAAACTTTTATTCGTCTGTTCAGCAATTAATACTTAAAAAAGAACCTTTCGCAGTTTTTCCCTTATCTGCTGATGCACCACAAAGTGATAATCCATCTTCTATTTTTCTGTTTAAAAATCCAAAAATAATCTATTTAATTGGATTAAACAAAATTGAGTCGGCTAGATTCGTTTTTTAACAAACTTTAATACTTATTTTTTGATTATTAAACATTTTTGTTAGAAATTTACCCACTCATTTTAACAATTATGTCAGAATTACATCAAGCAGAAGAAATAAAAATATTAACTGAAAAAATACAAGTTCAGAACCATCATTTCTCCCTTTTAAAGGAAGAAATCAATAAAGCCATCATCGGACAGGAATACATGGTAGAGCGCCTCCTCATAGGACTTCTCGGAAATGGACACATCCTGCTGGAAGGAGTTCCTGGGCTGGCAAAAACCTTGGCTATCAAGACCCTTTCCGAGGCTGTAAGTGGAGAATTTTCCAGAATACAATTTACTCCCGACTTGCTCCCTGCTGATGTCATTGGGACGATGATTTATAATGTCAAAGAAAATGATTTTTTGGTCAAAAAAGGACCTATTTTCGCTAATTTCGTTTTAGCGGATGAAATCAACCGTGCACCTTCCAAAGTGCAGTCCGCCCTCTTGGAAGCCATGCAGGAAAAACAAGTAACCATAGGCGATGAGACCATGCCGCTGCCAAAACCTTTCTTGGTTTTAGCCACTCAAAACCCGATAGACCAAGAAGGAACTTACCTCCTGCCAGAAGCGCAGAGTGACCGTTTTATGCTGAAATGCAAGATAGATTACCCTTCTTTCGAGGATGAGCGAAAGGTAATGCGTATGGTAGCTACAGCCCACCTGCCGAAGATAAAACCAGTGATTTCACTGGAAAACATCTCAGAAGCAAAGGAACTCATCAACCAGATTTACCTTGATGAAAAAATAGAAAAATATATTCTTGATATGGTTTTTGCGACCCGTTATCCTGAGCAATACGGACTTGCAGAACTGAAAGATTACATCAGTTTTGGTGTTTCACCGAGGGCATCTATCAACTTGGCTATTGCCTCTCGCGCTGTGGCATTCCTCAAAAATAGGGCTTTCGTGATTCCAGAAGATGTGAAAAGCATCGCAAAAGATGTTCTTCGCCATCGTATAGGGCTTACTTTTGAAGCGGAAGCGGAAAACATCAGCCCTGAAAATATTATAGATAAAATTTTGAGCAAAATACAAGCTCCTTAATGGAAAATGCTCCGCTATCATGACATACAAGTGGTACTGCAGGAAGTTCCTGGGCAAATCAGCCTTTGTTTCAGTATCACAGGCTGTCCTCTGCGGTGCGAAGGTTGTCACTCGCCATTTTTATGGAAAAACGGAAGTGGAGAAATATTAACAGATGAGCTGTTTGCAGATTTTTTAGACAAATATAAAAGTATGATTTCCTGCGTTCTCTTTATGGGAGGCGAATGGGAGGAAGAAGATTTAATAAAAAAACTAAAAACAGCCGAAGACAACGGACTAAACACCTGTCTTTACACAGGAATGGAAGATGTTTCTGATGAGATTAAAAACCATCTCACTTGGCTGAAAACAGGGCCTTGGATAGCAGAATTGGGCGGATTGGACAGCCCTAAAACCAATCAAAAATTTATAGAGGTAAAAACTAATAAACTACTAAACCATTATTTTGTAAAACAATAAAAATTTAACACCATGATTCGTTTAACACCTTCACAAATCAATAAGAAAATTGATTTTATCCAAAATTACATCAAAGCAGGTAATGCCGCATCGGCTTCTTCTGTGGACGCAAACGCAAATGTAACCTCCAAAAACATCGCAACCATGGAGGCTGAAATCAACAAGGATATCAATATCCAAATAAACCGCGAACTGGTGCGCAGAAAAATCGCAAGTCTTTTTGATGAAGAGACTGCAAATGAGTATGTTCGCCAGATAGAAAATCACGAAATCTATGTCCATGACGAAACCTCTCTGAAGCCCTATTGTGTGTCTATCAGCATGTATCCTTTCTTGCTTGACGGACTTCTGAAAATAGGTGGAGAAAGTAGAGCACCAAAGCATTTGGAGAGTTTCTGCGGTGAGTTTGTGAATTTAGTTTTTGCGGTAAGTTCGCAGTTTGCAGGAGCTTTGGCAACGGTAGAGTTTTTGCTTTATTTTGACCATTTTGCGGCGAAAGATTTTGGCGAAAACTATTTAGAAACCAATACAAAAACCATAGAAAACCACTTACAGCATGTGGTTTATGCAATCAATCAGCCAGCGGCAGCACGCGGATATCAGTCCGTATTCTGGAACATTTCGCTTTATGACAAGCCTTATTTTGACAGTATGTTTGGCGAGTTTGTCTTTCCTGATATGACCCGTCCTGACTGGGAGCGATTTTCTCGTTTCCAAAAATTCTTTATGAAGTGGTTTAATGCTGAAAGAACCAAAGCTATTTTGACTTTCCCTGTGGTTACCGCAGCCATGCTCACAGATGGAACTAAGCCTGTGGATGGTGATTTTGCGGAAATGTGCGCAGAGGAACTCAGCGAGGGAAATTCTTTCTTTATTTATCAGTCTGAGAGTGCAGACAGCCTAGCTTCTTGCTGCCGACTGCGCAACGAAATCAGTGATAATACATTCAGCTATTCGCTCGGTGCTGGCGGCGTGGCAACAGGCTCTATCAATGTTATCACACTGAATATCAATAGACTAATCCAACTAAAAAAAGACATTGCTAAAGAAATTCAAAAAATTCATAAATACCAAGTTGCTTTCCGAAAATTAGTCGAAGAATACAAAGCCGCAGGACTTCTGCCTGTGTATGATGCTGGTTTTATTTCTTTGGATAAACAATTTTTGACCATCGGAATCAATGGAATGGTGGAGGCTGCCGAATATCTAGGCATAGAGGCAAGCAACAATACGGATTACAAAAATTTCGTAAGTCATTATCTTAAAATCATTTACGAAGAAAATAAAAAAGCAAAACAGCTCTACGGCTATATGTTCAACACGGAATTTGTTCCAGCATAAAACCTCGGTGTAAAAAATGCTATTTGGGATAAAAAAGATGGACTGTTCTCTCCTCGTGAGTGCTACAACTCCTACTTCTACCCTGTTGAAAACGAGAAGATTAATGTTTTAGATAAAATCATTCTTCATGGAAAAGAAATCATCCAATATCTGGATGGCGGTTCGGCTCTTCATCTCAATTTAGAAGAAACACCAAACAAAGAAGGTTTCCTCAAATTACTGAATGCCACAGCATTAGCAGGGTGTAATTATTTCTGTTTTAATATTCGTATCACTATCTGTAACGACTGTGACCACATAGACAAACGAACTCTGTACGAGTGTAGCAGCTGCCATTCTAAGGATATAGACCACGCTACTAGAGTGATAGGCTATCTAAAACGAGTATCTTGTTTCAGCAATGCACGCCAGAAGGAACATCAGCTAAGACATTATCATCTTTCAAAATAATGAGCAGACTGGACATCAAAGATATTATAAAAAAAGTAAAACAAATAGAAATCCGTTCCCGCAGGGAGACTGATGCCTCCCTTATGGGTGCGTATCATTCTGCATTCAAGGGACAGGGAATGACTTTTGCCGAGATAAGACCCTACCAGTTCGGCGATGAAATCCGCAGAATAGACTGGAACAAAACCGCCCGATTCCAACAGCCTTTTGTAAAAGTGATGGAGGAAGAGCGGGAGCTGACCATCATGCTTTTGGTGGATATATCGGCATCTATGGACTATGGAACGAAAATTTCACTAAAAAAGGAATTCGTAGCCGAAATCTGCGCAAGCATAGGCTTTTCGGCACTGAAAAACAATGACAAAGTAGGGCTCATTCTCTTTGCGGATAAAGTCTATAAAGTTGTCCCGCCACAAAAAGGGAAAAAGCACCTTTTGGCTATGATTTCTGATATCATTTCATCTGACTACATAGCCTCTGAAACCCATCTGGACAAGGCTTTGGAATATATGATGAATGTTTTCAAAAAGAAATCTTTTCTTTTCGTTTTATCGGATTTTAATGATGATTTTCAAGAAAAAATACTGAAAACGGCTTCTAAAAAACACCAAATTTTAGGGCTGAAAATCTCTGATGAAAAAGACAGCGAAATTCCTGATATCGGCTACGCTCTGCTATCCGACAGCGAGACAGGAAAACAGATTTGGGTAAATACATCTGACCGCAGATGGCAGGAAAATTTTAGAGAAAACCAAATAAAAAAAGAACAAAAAACAAAGGAAATTTTCGAGAGTGCTTCGGCAGGATTCATCAGCCTAAAAATAGGCGATGAGTATGTGAAAGAACTAAGAAAATATTTCAAAAAATAACAAAAAAATCAATAAAAGAAGGCATTTTAACTATTTTAGTTGCCATAGATAAAAGATGAAAAAATATTTTTTACTTTTCTTTTTCGGAACCACATTTGGATTTGCGCAGCAGCTTTCCACGAGTTTAGATAAACAAAAAATAGAACTCGGCGAAACGGCTGTTTTCAAAGTTAAAATAGAAAATTTAAATCAAAAAAATGTAATTTCCGCGCCGAAAAATGGGCTTCTGCCGTTTAGTTTTGAGGAAACGAAAGACAGCATTTCCGAAAATCCAAACAGCTACGAACGGATTATAGAATTTACGATTTATGAAGAAGGGAAACACAGCATTCCTGCTTTGGAATTCAAAATCGGCGAGGAAATCCACCGCACTACGCCTTATGAAATAGAGGTTACTAATCCCACCCAGCAAGGTGAAGAAATCAATGACATCATGCCGAACGAAGAGGTAGAACTCTCTTTTTCAGACTATTGGGAAATGTATAAAAATTATTTCTTCGGCGGACTTGTTATTTTGGGGATTTTAGGATTTGTCTTTTTATTTATCTTAAATAGAAAAGTCAAAAATCTGCGTGTAGAAAATCCAGCACTGAAAACTCTGAAAAAATTAGAACAGTTAAAAAACAAAAAACTGATAGAAAAGAGCGAATACCGACTTTTCTATGTAGAACTGATAGAAATCTGCAGAGGCTATCTTGCTGATAATAAACATATTCCTGCTAACATCCTTCTCACAGAAGATTTGATAGATTTAATGAAAAGCAAACATTATATTTCAGATGAAGAAATAGAAGTCTTTGAAAAAGTGCTGACTCGTGGAGATTTAGTAAAATTCGCGAAAACCATTCCTGAAAAAAACACGATGGAAAGTGATTTTGACTCAATAAAAAACTTTGTATATTCTACTCATTTTAACCCTAAAACTGATACAGACAATGTTTAATTTTGAGTTTCATAGTCCGTGGTTTTTGGCTTTGTTTCTATTATTTATTCCTTTAATTATCAAGAATTTAAAGAAAATAAAACAAAAAGGCATTCTCATACCATCTACCCAAAATATACAAACGAGCAATGGCTATTTTTGGGTAAATAAAATACTTACTTTATCCAAATATTTTATCCTCTCTGCTCTGATTATCGCGCTGGCAAGGCCACGCACCTACACCATTAAAAACAACTATGAACAGGGCATTGACATTGTTTTAGCAGTGGATATTTCGCTCAGTATGCTGGCAAGGGATTTTAGCCCAGACCGACTGACTGTACTGAAAAAACTTTCCCAAGATTTCGTTTCGCAAAGGGAAAATGACAGACTTGGCTTGGTCATCTACGCCGCAGAAGCCTTTATGAGAGTGCCGCTGACCACTGACCACGAGGTGATTTCTACCGAAATAGAAGAAATGCAGCCTGGCGATGTAGCCCACGGAACTGCCATAGGTGAAGGGCTAGCTGTAGCTACCAAACACCTGATAAAAAGCCAATCCAAAAGTAAAGTAATCATCCTGATGACCGATGGAATGAATACTACAAGAAACGCAATGCCTGCAGAGGTTGCCAGCGATTTGGCTAGAAATAATGGGATAAAAGTATATACCATCGGTATTGGGACGGATGGATACGCGGAATCTCCCGCTGTTGATGGTTTTGGGGATGTATATTTCGTTCCTCAAAAAGTGGAAATAGACGAGCATTTGCTCAATTCTATTGCAGAAAATACAAGCGGAAAATACTTCCGTGCCGATTCCAGTGAAAGTTTAGAGTATATCTATAAGGAAATCAATCAATTAGAAAAAACAAAAATCAAAGGAAAGAAAAACTACGAATACACAGAATTTTTCAGAGTTTTTCTGTGGATGGCGCTAGGATTTCTTTGTCTAGATGCGGTTTTGAGATGGAAGTTTTTTAGAAGTATTCAGTAATATTTTTATTGTTTTTCAAAAAAATATTGTCCCTGCTCCAGCCTTGCATAAATATGCTGAAGCCCATTGCTTAGGATAATTTGGGGAGCAGAAATTATGGTATTATATCTCGCTGCCTGTTCGAAAACGCTCTCGGTGAGGGCTATATGAGGGGCTTTGCATTCTAATAATATCTGTGGTTCGGTTTTTCTGTTACAAGTAAATCTATCCTTTTGGTGGTGCCGTTCAACTCTATTTTTCGTTCCATAATGAGCGAAGAGAGACTTTTGCCCTTTATAAAATGAAAATAATGGACCCAGTGCTGCCGCACCCACTCCTCTGGGGTAAGAACTAAATAAGCCCTACGAACCAAATCATAAATAAAAAATGTATCTTTGTCCTGCTTTATTTTAAAATCAAAATCCTGCTCAAAATTGAGCTTTGGTAATTGCATATTATGAAAGATTTAGAAATTATTTCCAAAAATATTAAAAATAAAGAATTTTCTCCTATTTATTTTTTCCACGGAGAAGAGCCTTACTACATAGACCTTGCCGTAAAACTCCTTGAAAACGGCATTCTTACGGAGGAAGAAAAGGCTTTCAACCAAATGATAGTCTACGGAAAAGATTCTTCCTATGCAGAAATACTTTCCTTGGCTGACCAATACCCTATGATGGGTGATTATCAAGTGATTATCGTAAAAGAAGCGCAAGATTTAAAGCTAAATGAAGAAGAGCAGGATATTTTTTTGAGATATATAGAAAATCCCGTTCCCTCCACGATACTTATTTTCGCTCACAAACAAAAGAAAATAGACTCTCGTAAGAGGTTCGCAAAGGCATTAGAAAAGGCGAAAATGCTCCACTACAGCGAACCTGTGAAAGATTACAACCTTTCAAAATGGATTCAGCAGGAGTGCGCTTCCCTTGACATCAAAACTGCGCCTAATATTCCTGCGCTCTTGGCGGAATATTTAGGAAATGATTTATCCAGAATAGCCAATGAACTGCAAAAACTAAAACTCATCTTAAAAGAAAATGAAATTTTAGATGAAAAACTTATCGAAAAACATATAGGAATCAGCAAGGAATACAATGTTTTTGAACTGCAGAAGGCTCTCGGGACTAAAAATAGTTCGGCTGCGTTCAAAATCGTTTATTACATGAGCAAAAACCCTAAAACCAATCCACTGGTGCTTACAATAGGGAATTTGTACAACTTTTTTTCCAACATTGTTTTATACCACACTTTGGCGGGACAATCTCCACAGGTGATAGCTTCTGAACTAAAGATAAATCCTTATTTCGTGAAGGATTTCGCTGAAGCGGCGAAGTTTTATCCACTGAAACATACTACTAGAGCCATCTCCATTCTCAGGGAATTTGATTTAAAAGGAAAAGGGCTAGGCACCAACCAAACCGAAGAAAACGAACTGCTGAAAGAAATGGTCTATAAACTTTTAAACATTGATAAAATCAACATTTAATTTATTTTTTCAAAAGTTGTAAAAAATCTCTGAAGTGTTTCTTATATTTATCCTTTAATTCTAAAATCTATCATTATGAAACTTCTAAAAAATATTTTTCTAGTATTGTTTTTTGTAGGATTTTCGGTTCATTTGTCCTCACAACCGAGAACAGCTGATAAGATTTTTTCATCAGAAAGTAAGATTTTGGTCATTTCTGGACATCCTAATTTAGAAAAATCCAAGGCTAATAAAGCTATTTTGAAAGAATTAGAAAAACACTTCGGAAAACAAATCAGCATCCGCCGTCTGGATAAGCTCTATCCCAACTATCAAATCAATGTAAAAGCGGAACAAGAAGCCATAAAAAATGCAGATTTTATCATCCTGCAGTTTCCTTTGTATTGGTACGGAACGCCTGCACTTCTCAAGAAATGGATAGATGATGTGCTATATGACTATTTCAAAGGCAACAGGCTTTCGGGTAAATTCAAAGATAAGGCAATAATCGCTTCGGTAACCATAGGTGGCTCAAAAGAACGATATTCACCACCGAACAAAACGGTGGAAACCTACCTTATTCCTTTGCAAGAAACCTTTGAAGTCATCGGTGCTGGGTGGGCTTCTCCTGTGTATTCATTTGATGCTGTTCCTTCCAACAAGAACCTATCAGAGACCACATTTCAGCATTTTGTAAAGCTTATTGATTTAATAAACGAGCACAAAAGTGTCACTGACCAAGGGTGCTGGTAGAGGGTTTTCATCTTAAAATCATCATATGTATCAAGAACTTTTGAGTATAAAAGAAGGCGAGCGACCGCTGCCCAGCAATATTACTCGAATTAGTAATGACTGGGAATTGCCTCCTTCCTATCTTGAATTTACGAGAGAAGTGGGTTTCGGGCGGCTCTTGGGACTTTTTCTCAGTTATATTCCTATGGGAGTGAACAGCCCTTTTTGTGATGCTTTGGAGCATCGTAACGCTTATTGGAAGAAGATTTTTCAGGAATATGTAGATTTAGCCATATTTGACGAAGAGGAAGAAATGGAGCTGCTTGCGAATGCTCAGCCTTTTATGGTAAGTGAAAACGGCGAGGTGGTATTTTGGGATATTAGAAAATCTCAAAATGGCGAATATCCTATTTATCTCGTGGATTTTCCTGTGGGAATCTATTTCGCAGGGAATAATTTTCAGGAATTCATCACCAATCTGACCAGCGAAACTACTTACAAATCAATTCTAAAATTCCATACTGAACCATTATTGCCCACTTTTGAGCCTTTATCTTTTATTGAATAAATTATTTTATTCAAGTAAAACTATGAATATATGGATTTTGTAAAAATATAGATTTGTATGAATGAAAAAACTCATTCTAAACAATTATAATCCACAATATACATCGTAACCTCGATTAAAAAATCTTTTTTAATTACTCATTATTTACTACCTTTGAGTTCTTTTTATTAAAAACTGCTATACCATGGGTATGATTATGAATCTATTCCGTATTTCTAAACAGGAATTTGACAATTTTGTTGCTAAGCCCTCTTTGTTTGAAGAATGGGCAGAAACATTTTATGAAGATGATGATGAAAATGATGAGCGTTTGTTGGATATTGACAAGGCGTGGGGAGGTATCCTCTACTTGCTTACAGGTGTTTCGTTTATTTGTGGAAGCCCTGATGATGAGATAGATAGCCTTAATCGCATCTTCTTCAGTGCACAACTTTTTGATGAAAACTTTGAAATGGGCTATGGTCCAGCGCATTACCTTACTCCTGAGCAAGTAGCGGGTATTTACAGTAAAATAGCAGCACTTACGGAAGCTGACTTAAAGGCTCGTTACAACCCTGAAGCAATGCGTAAGGATGAAGAGTTGTATCCCGCATTAGAATGGGATGAGGAGCATTTTGAATACTTGTATGATTATTTCAAGGAATTACAGGTATTCTTTGCAACAGCTACTGATAAGGGAGAAGCTGTTATTACTTTCCTGAATTAACCTTAGTTTATACGGTAAAATAATGATTTACAGCTTTTTTATAAATATTATTGTTTTATGGCAATATCAATAAAACTCAAAAAGCGATGGGATGTTTATCCTACTTTGCAAGAGGTGCTCACGGCAACGCAAAACCTTAGTGTATCGCCCTTTGGACTTACTGAAGAGGGCTTGCAAGACTTTCGTGGGATTAAGCTCATAGGTGAAAGAGCGCAAGTTCCTTTGCGAAATGGCTATATGTGGGAAAACATATCCAAACCTCTCCATACCTCCCTGTCCTATGCTGATTTTACGGGCTCGGTGTGGCAGTATTTTGCCATTGAAGAAACAGCCGATTTTACCCCTGTGATTGATCATGTTATTTTCGACGAAAGCATGTTTCAATTGAGTGCCTATGCTATTTGCGGAAATGGCGCTACTTTCTTATCGTGCAGTTTTGCTGGTTGTAAATACAAATGGGGAGATTTTATAGGAGCTACACTAAAAGACTGTCGTTTTACCCAAATCAAAAAGAATATCCGCTTAAAGTTCAATAGTTGCAAACTGTTAGAGGACTGTCTCTTTAGTGGAGAAATCCACAAGGCGCTTTTTTGGTATTCCAATCTAAAAGATTGTACCTTTGAAGGGCTGTTATACGACTGCTCTTTTTACGGAGCAGAAAAGACAGGAAACCTGCGTAAGGGAGAGATTATTCCGCCTGAAAAAGTGGAT
>JABCOA020000143.1 GCA_013333875.2 Flavobacteriaceae bacterium
AATAGCAATTAGAAAATCAGAGGCGACGACTTTGTTTGTTGCATGGCCTTTGTTGTTATTTTACAACATATTCAAGCCTTTTATTTGGTTGATGAACGCTATTTCTAACGCATTCCTAAGACTTATCAATATTCACCCTGTGGCTGGTCATGAGATACACTCCACAGAGGAGCTTCAGCTGTTGGTAAAACAAAGTGCCGCAGGAGGAGAGATAGAGGAGGAAAATTATGAAATTATCAAAAATGCTTTTGATTTTACTGACCATACCGCTAAGCAGGTAATGGTGCCGAGACAGAATATCATTACTATTGATATCAGCGAGGATAATGATGTGATTTTAAGTAAAATAATAGACTGCGGATATTCTAGAATTCCTGTATATGAGAACTCTATAGACAATATCATAGGGATTTTCTACACAAAAGAAATTATGCGTGAGTACATCAAAAACAAAGATGTAGATTTAAGGAAGTTCCTGCGTGAGGCGTTTTTCGGGGTGGGAAGTAAGAAAATTTCCGATTTGATGAATATTTTTCAGCAGAAGAAACAACACATTGCGATTGTAATTGATGAATTTGGAGGAACAGAAGGAATCGTAACATTAGAAGATATTTTGGAAGAGCTGGTAGGTGAAATCCAAGACGAGGAAGATGATGAACAAAAATTAGTAGATGAGGTAGCAGAAAATACATTCTGGATACACGCAACTCAGCCTTTGGATGAGATAAATGAATATCTCCCTGTCCCGCTACCAGAAGATCCTGAATATAATACTTTGGCGGGATATATTATGTATCAGTTGTCAGATATTCCAGAAGAAAATCAGGAATTTAAGTTGTGTAATTATGCTTTCAAAATCTTGAAAATGCAGAATAAAAGTGTAGAGATGGTAGAGCTGAAATACGAACCACAGGACATAGAAGAAACACATGAAGAGACAGAGAAAATATAACATATACTGCGAGAGTTCACAAACAGAGAAACAAACTGATGTTCTTCTCTTGGAGGAGGAAAATGCAGAAAATAAGTTGGTTCTTTATAATGATGATGTCAATACTTTTGATTTTGTGATAGAATCTCTTATAGAAGTTTGTAAACACACGCTGGAACAGGCGGAGCAATGCACTATGCTGGTTCATTATAAAGGCAAATGCACAGTGAAAACAGGCGATATGGAAACGCTTATGCCGATGCACCAGAAGCTTTTAGGACGAGGTCTTACCAGTGAAATAATATAAAAAAACTGCTCAAATCTGAGCAGTTTTTTAGTTTTTAGCAATCCATTCTTTGAAGAAAGTTTTTACTTTTTCTAGGCTGTAGCCTTTTCCTTCTTCAAAAACTTCACTGCTCTGCGTGTGGATTTGTTTTCCGTTTTTATCTAAAATAATGAAAACAGGATAACCGAATTTCTCGCCAGGGTTGCCGTATTTAGCAAAAACTTTTTCGTTTTTATTCTTCGGAGAAAAATTTAGATGGTAATAAAGAAAACTTTCATCAACTATTTTCTTTAGATCAGGAGTTGTTTTTACAAAATTATCAAATCTCAGACACCAGATACACCAGTTTCCGCCTGCCTGTAAGATGATGTTTTTGTTTTCTTTTTGGGCTTGTTTTATTAGTTTTTGGATTTCTATTTCTGCATTATCCTCCTCTCTGTATGGTTTCGGAAGAGCCTGCTTTTCCTGCTGTGGGCTTATTTCAGAAGTCTGGGCGTAATATAATGAAGGTGTCAAAACGCCTAAAAAAGCAAGTTTTATGAATATCTTTTTCATTGTTAAAATTTTTCCAAATGTAATAAAAAAATGGAATTGACAAAATTTGTATCTTCGCACCCAAAATTTATACATTGAATAATTTACTTTTTCATATTGTTTATTTAGCATCAAAGCTGCCTCTGGGCGTGTTGTATATTATTTCGGATATTATTTTTTTCGTTAATTATTATATCATTGGTTACCGAAAAAAAATCGTTTATGAAAATTTGAAAAACTCCTTTCCTAACAAAAGCGAAAAGGAAATTAAACAAATTCAAAAGAAATTTTTCCGTAATTTTTCTGATTACATCGTAGAAACTGTGAAAGCGATGACAATCAGTGAAGAAGAATTGGGAAAGCGTGTAAAGCACATTAATCAAGAGCTTTTTCATCAAGCTAAAGCCGAAAGAAAAAATGTGATAATCTTGGCAGGGCATGTTTTTGACTGGGAGTGGATTAACGCTTTTGCGAAAATCATTCCGCAGGAAAACTGCCACCCTGTTTATAGAAAGGTAAATAATGACTTTTGGGAGGAGAAAGTGAAACTCATCAGAAATCGTTTCGGGAATAAGGCGCTGAACTCTCGTGAAATTATCAGACATATATTGAGAACGCCTGTTGATGGGAATTCGGCGTATATGTTCGTGGCTGACCAGACGCCGCATTTCTCTGAGGTTTATTACGGATTAAAGTTTTTAAATCAGAGAACTCCTGTTTTCATCGGTTATGACAAGCTTTCACAAAGGCTGGATTTGGCTTTTATCTATTGTGAAATGAAAAAGGTAAAACGAGGCTATTATGAAGTGAGCTATCACCGAATTTACCCTGATGGAGAGCAGTTTAAAGAATATGAAGTGGTAAGGAAATTCCATAAAATGCTGGAAGAAACCATTAACGAGCGCCCAGACAACTGGCTCTGGTCTCACCGAAGATGGAAATATCAGAACGATATCAAAAAATATGAGGAATAAATACTTTTTCTGATGAAACGAATTGCTGTTGTAATCCTAAACTGGAATGGGAAAAGTTGGCTGGAAAAATTCCTGCCTACGGTTCTCAAATATTCTGAATCTGCACAAATTTATGTCGTGGATAATGCCTCTACGGATGACAGCGTTTTGTTTTTAGAGAATGATTTTCCTTCGGTAAAAGTGATTCAGAATACTGAAAATTCAGGATTTGCAGGAGGTTACAATGAAGGACTGAAACAGATAGAGGAAGAAATCTACTGTCTGCTCAATTCCGATGTGGAAGTCACAGAGGGCTGGCTGGAACCTGTTTTAGATTTATTTCAGCAAAACCCAGAAATAGCGGCTATTCAGCCCAAAATTCTTTCTTACGACAGGAAAAATTACTTTGAATTTGCAGGAGCAGGAGGCGGTTTGATAGATAATTTGGGCTATCCCTACTGCCGAGGGCGTGTTTTTGATGATTTGGAGGAGGATAAAGGACAGTATGATGATGAAACGGAGATTTTCTGGGCATCAGGCTGTTGTTTTTTTATAAGGAAGAGCGATTTTTGGCTGGCTGGTGGATTTGATGAGCGTTTTTTTGCCCATCAGGAGGAAATAGACCTTTGCTGGCGGCTGATAAATTTGGGTAAAAAAATATTTTATACAGGAAAATCAACGATTTATCATGTAGGCGGAGGAACTTTAAACAAACAAAATCCAAGAAAAACTTTTCTGAATATAAGGAATAACCTTTCTATGTTGGTCAAGAACCTGCCTTTTGGTGCTTTGTTTTGGATTATTCCACTAAGATTGGCTTTAGATGTGGCGGCTGGCATTTATCTTGCATATAAAGAGGGAATTTCGCATCTTTGGGCAGTTTTCAAGGGACATTTTGGGTTTTATGCTCAGTTCCCAGAAAGTTTTAGGAGAAGAGCAAAGTTTCAGAAAAAGAATTATTACCAAACCAAATATTTGGTTTTTAGGTATTTTATAAAAAAGTAGAATTTTTAAAATTATTAAATTATGAAATGGACAAACGACAGAAGTGACAATGTGGAAGACCGCAGAGGAAAGGGCAGTGGTAGAGGAATGATGATAGGAGGCGGACTTGGAACGGTAGTTATAGCATTGATAGTGATGTTTTTAGGAGGAGACCCTTCGGCGGTGCTGAACAACAGCGGCGTTATGCAAGGTCAGGGACAGACAGAGCAAAGACAGCTGACCGAAGAAGAGCTTAAAACCTATGAATTTGTAAGAATGGTAACGGCTGAGACAGAGGAAACCTGGACAGAGATTTTTGAGGAACATGGTTTGGAATACAGAAAACCGAAAGTGGTGATGTTTGAGCAGGTTACCCAGTCAGGATGTGGGACAGCTCAAGCAGCGATGGGGCCGTTCTATTGTCCAGCTGATGAGACTATATATATGGACATGAGTTTCTTTAATGAACTTCAAAGTAAATATGGTGCCAAAGTAACGGAATTTTCGGTAGCGTATGTTATGGCGCATGAGGTAGGGCACCATGTTCAAAATCTTTTGGGAACTTTACAGAAATCTGATAAAATGAGAAGAAGCGGTCGTTTTTCAGAAGCTGAAATCAATAAAAATTCTGTTGCCGTAGAGCTTCAGGCGGATTTTTATGCGGGAGTATGGGCTAGAAGAAGTAACAACAGAGAAAATTTCTTGGATTCCAAAGATATAGATGCCGCCATCAGTGCTGCTGAAGCGGTGGGAGATGACAATATTCAGAAGCGTTCCCAAGGCTATGTAAACCAAGAAGCCTTTACACACGGCTCTTCTGCACAGAGAAAAGAATGGTTCATGAAGGGATATAACACAGGAGACATCAGACAAGGAAATACATTTGAAGCGCTGAGATAAATTTTTAATTTTCAAAAATAGATAATAAAAGTAACCTTTTGGGTTGCTTTTATTATTATAAGGTGATTTTTTTTGATCAGAAACTATTCAATATTTCATTTTAAAGCCAAATTTATCGTAATCACATTATATTTTCTAACTAAATTTTATGCTAAAAGGAATGAAATAACCAATAAAAAATAGA
>JABCOA020000144.1 GCA_013333875.2 Flavobacteriaceae bacterium
CCGATGAGAATGATATTTTCAAAATCCTGCTCGTTGGTAAGTTCCGCTACTTTTTTATACAATATTTCGTCCTCTTCTATCGTGTCCAAAATATCTGTAAGAATGAGCGATTTTTTCTGCTTTTGATATTGGTTAATAAACTGATATGCAATGATTAACGAATCCAAATCCAGATTAAAAGAATCATTGATAATCAGATTATTCCTAATGCCGTTCACACTTTCCAGACGCATTTCTACGGAATGCAGGTCTTGGATTTTGGTCACGATTTTTTCATTGGAGATTTTCAAAGATTTTAAAATGGCTACAATCGCCAGAATATTGGAAAGTGTAGCCTCATCTCGTTTTTGGAGAGAAATGCGGATTTCTTCATCAAAATAATTTATCCCGATGCGTTCATTAGGATTTTTATAATCGGAAGAAATGCGGACATCATTTCTTTGATTTAGTCCGAAACTAATTAAATTTTTACTTGAATAAAGTTGATTTATCAAATTATAAACTAATTCATTATCTCCGTTATAAATAATAGTTTCACTTTCTTTGAAAAGAATGATTTTTTCGTTTATCAGTTCTTCTTCGTTTTTAAAATTAGAAGAATGAGCAGAACCGATGTGCGTCAAAACGCCGATTTTCGGAGCGAAAATATTTTCCAATTTTGCCATTTCGTTCGGTTTAGAAATTCCAACTTCAAAGATTCCCAGCTGGTGTTCCTCATTGATTTGCAGCAGTGAAATAGGAAGCCCAATCTGCGAGTTGAAACTTTTGGGAGATTTCACCGTGGAATATTCATTCCAAAGACACTGATAAAGCCATTCTTTTACAATGGTTTTGCCGTTGCTTCCTGTAATGCCGATGGTGTTTTCTAAATGTGAATTTTCTAAATGTTTTTTGGCTAAAATTTGTAAAAACTCAATGGAATTTTTGGTAATAATCCATGTAATGTCTTCGTATTCAGGATAGTAGTTTTCAGAAATAATGACTTTCACACCTTTTTCTACTACGGAAGAAATGTATTTTTCGCCAGAATTATTTTTGGTGTTAATGGCAATAAACGCTGTATCCGAAATAGAATAAAGATTTCGGCTGTCAAAAGAGATATTGCTGATGAGAATATCTGGATTCCCAATCAGTTTAGAATCTGTAAGTTGCGAAATTTGTAATGTGCTGTATATCATTATTTTTTATTCAAAACTTCTTCTGTAAAAACTTTTCTGCTCACAGCCTCGTAGCTGTCAGTTTCTCCTAATTGTACCAAATCATCACTCCCTGAGATTCTCATGGAATAATTCGCCAAATTTCCTGTTTTCTTGCAGATGGCATGGACTTTCGTTACATATTCTGCTGTAGCCATCAGGTTGGGCATCGGCCCGAAAGGCCTTCCCATGTAGTCCATATCCAGCCCAGCAATCACCACACGAACGCCGTTGTTCGCCAGCTGATTGGCTATTTCTACAATGCTTTCATCGAAAAATTGCGCCTCATCTATGCCCACCACATCACAGTTAGACCCAAGGAGTAGAATCTCATCGGGAGTTTCTACGGGAGTGCTTTTTATTTTATTTTGGTTGTGAGAGACCACCTCTTCATCGGCATAGCGGTTGTCCAGCTTTGGTTTGAAGATTTCTACCTGCTGTCCAGCCATCTCTGCACGGCGGAGCCTTCTGATGAGTTCCTCGGTTTTTCCAGAAAACATAGAACCGCAGATAACCTCCATCCAGCCGCTTTGTTTGGCGTGATTGATTGTATTTTCTAAAAACATTGTAAATTAGCCTTTTGATTTTGATGTAAAAAAATTCAAAATTAAATCCCAAATTTAAACAATTTTAATAAAAGAATTTATGAGCGGTATACTTTATTTTGTTCCTACGCCTATTGGCAATCTGGAAGATATGACTTTTCGGGCAGTAAAAATTTTGAAAGAAGTGGATTATATTCTTTGTGAAGATACACGGACTTCGGGAATTTTATTGAAACATTTTGAAATTTCTAAACCATTGAAATCATATCACTTACACAATGAACATCAAGCGACACTTAAAGTGATAGAGGACCTGAAAAATGGTCATAATATCGCCATCATTACCGATGCGGGAACGCCTGGAATTTCTGATCCTGGCTATCTGCTGGCAAAGGCATGCGCGGACAACGAGGTGGAAATGCAGTGTCTGCCTGGTGCTACGGCTTTCGTGCCGGCACTGGTGGTTTCTGGACTGCCTAATAATGAGTTTTTGTTCGTGGGATTTTTACCGCAGAAAAAGGGAAGACAGACAAAATTGAAACAACTGGCGGAGGAGAAAAAAACGATAGTCCTCTACGAAAGCCCACACAAGATAAACACTACACTGGAGCAGATAAAGGAATTTTTCGGAGAGGAAACAAAAATCAGCCTCAGCCGAGAAATTTCCAAAAAATTTGAAGAAACCAAACGCGGAACTATAGAAGAACTCATAGAATTTTCCAAAAGTAAAACCCTGAAAGGCGAAATGGTTTTGGTGGTGAATAACCAGATTTGATGGATTTTAATTTTTTTGAAATTGATAAAAATATCTAAATGAGCCAATTAAAATTAGAAAAACATAGCAGTAGAAAAAGAAGTATTTTACTGATAATAAAATTGTTAATTATATTGGTGTCAGTGTTAGGTTGTGCAAAAAATGAAACATATAGGGATAACATTGTACCAGATATAAGTGTTAATAATATAAAATTATCAGATACTACATCTGTAGTTTTGGGATATGGTGATTTGAAATACAATATTATAGAGGGTAAAGAAGAATTGCCCTATGCTATTTTTACTAATGAAAATAAAACTGAAATCCTGAAACTTTATCTTTTCTATGGAACAAAAAGAAACGAATTTTATCAAGCAGAAATAAGTCCATATGATAAGAAAACTATCCCAAATCCTACTAAATATAAAAACTTTTCCACGGAAAGCGGAATAAAATTAGGTATTTCTAAAAAAGATTTGATAAAGATAAAAGGAAATAATTTTGTAGAAACTAATCATGTTCTTCGGTATGAAATCTCGGATTATGAAAAGTCTCATTTTTTAGAAAAGTATAATATGCCAATTTATTTTGCTGAATATACTTTTGACCAAGATAAGCTGTGTAAAATTTATTTTGGTTTTGAATATCCATAGGAGATTTATTTAAAGTAAGATATTAGATAATCAAAATAAATGATTGAAATGAAAATATCCCAGAAAATAAATACAATAGCACTCTTTCTATGTTTAATAGTTAGCAGCAAGCTTTATTCTCAAGAAGCAAATGGTTTTTATTTAACAAAAGATACAATTAAAATATCAGACCCTATAATAATCTCTGTAAAAGGAAAAGCGGGTAAAATAATAACCAGTTCCGAAGAATATAATAAAGTTAGCAATATTGAGAAATTACTAAATGATAACAAAGCCTTTTTATATTTTGATGATAGTATGGGATTAGGTTTTTACATCAATGATATTTGGAAAAAAATAATTTTAAAATTTCAGAATGTGACTGTTGTGATAAAAACACTATAGTTAAAGGAAATACAACCCTCTCCAAACTACCATTGACAAGATTTTATTTAGGCTTTACAAAAGTATCTTTCTATAATAAAAAGACTGTTACTATTGATAAAAAGAAATTTCTCATAAAAAATAAAGAAAATTTCTATCCGATACTTTTCCCTTTATGTGACTAAAATGGGAAACCTAAAATAGTTATCTCTTTTAATCTAAAAACAGCAACCAAATCCTAAATCATCAAATAAAATCCAAAAGATAAACTCTTCTAATCTTTTAGGTTTTAAAAATAATCCTTAATTTTGAACCAAAATAATAAGAATATGAAATTATTAGAAGGAAAAGTAGCTCTCATCACAGGTGCGGCTACAGGTATCGGAAAAAGGATAGCAGAAGTTTTTGCAGAGCAGGGAGCTAAAATAGCATTCTCCCACATCGGTCCAGATGACTTAGCAAAACAAGTAGAAGCAGACCTAAATAAAATCACTACAGCTAAAGAATACCACTCTAACGCTGCTGATTTTGATGAGGCTCAAAAACTGATAGACGATGTCATCGCAGACTTCGGGCAGATAGATATCCTTGTGAATAATGCAGGAATTACCCGAGACAATCTTCTCCTTAGAATGAGCAAAGAGGAGTGGGACATCATCATGAAAGTGAATTTGGATTCTGTATTCAATCTTACAAAAGCGGCCATCAAACCTATGATGAAAGCAAGAACAGGGTCTATTATCAACATGGCTTCTGTAGTAGGTGTGAAAGGAAATGCAGGGCAGGCAAACTATGCAGCTTCTAAAGCTGGTGTTATCGGATTTTCTAAATCTGTTGCTTTGGAGCTTGGTTCTAGAAACATCCGTTGCAACGCCGTAGCGCCAGGATTCATAGAAACAGAAATGACAGCGAAACTAAGCCCAGAAGTGGTACAAGGCTGGAGAGATGCTATTCCGTTAAAGAGAGGAGGGCAGACTACCGATGTAGCCAATACATGCCTATTCTTGGCAAGTGATTTGTCTTCTTATGTTACAGGACAGGTTATCAATGTAGATGGCGGTATGCTTACTTAAAATATTACAAAAGACTTTCTTCGTGAGAGTCTTTTTTTATTTAAAACATAATGAAAGTTCATTTTTTTCGTTCTAACAGAAAAATCAAACATAATGAAAAATTTATTATCAGGAATTTTATTCCTTTTCGGTGTGGTATTTTCTTTTGCACAGAATGATAGAAATGTCGGCGATTTTACTTCTCTAAAAGTCTATGACAGGATTTCTGTAGAACTTATAGAATCCAAGAAAAATAAAGTGGAAATCATAGGCGACGGCAGTTCTAAAATCCAAGTAATCAATAAAAACGGAGAACTAAAAATCCGTACCCAAACCATGAAACTCCTGCAGGGAGATGATGTTAAAGTAAAGGTTTATTACAATGACCTTAGCGATATTCAGGCGAGTCAAGGTTCGGAAATCACTTCTGATGATGTATTGAAAGCTAATCTACTGAAAATCACTTCTAATGAAGGTTCTAAAATCCAAATGAAAGTAAATGTAAAACAGCTGAATGTAAGAGGAAACTCTGGCGGCGAAGTAGAACTTTCAGGGAATGCAGATATTCAGGAAATCGTGATGAACTCTGGCGCAAAATACAAAGGCGATGACAACGAGGGCGAAAATGTATCCGTAACTGTAAATGCAGGCGGAAATGCTGAAGTCTATGCTTCCAAAGCCGTAAACGCCACTGTGAGAGCAGGCGGAAGAATAGAAATCCACGGCAACCCAAAGCAAAGAGATGTAAAAAAAGTAGTAGGCGGAGTTATAGAATTTAAATAAGAGAAAGCACCCAGATTATATTCTGGGTGTTTTTTATTCCGAAAAAAGATTTTCTTCTTCCTTTTCGAAGAAAGTATCTATCAGTAGATTTTCCTTTTGTGATGCTGCTACAGCGAGCTGGTCGGCTCTTTCATTTTGTGGATGTCCTGCGTGGCCTTTTATCCAGTGGAAAGTAGGTTTATACTTGTTGAAAAGTGGGATAAATCTTCGCCACAAGTCAGGATTTTTTACATTTTTAAAGCCTTTTTTTATCCAGCCAAGAATCCAGTTTTTATTCACTGCATCGGCTACATATTTACTATCGGTAAAGATATGAATATCATGCCCTTCTTCTTTCAGATTTTCTAGAGCTGTGATTACCGCGAGAAGTTCCATACGGTTGTTGGTCGTCAGCCGATACCCTTCCGAAAAGCATTTTTCATAGTTTTTCTCTGGTGCTTGCATAATGATGCCATAGCCGCCTTTCCCTGGGTTGCCGCTGCACGCTCCATCGGTATAGATTTCTATCTTCATATTTTTAGAAAGGCATATCATCTTCATCGTTCATAGATGAAGCAGAAAGGTTGTTTTTAGGCAAGTCAAATGCCGCTGAAGGGTCTATGCTTACACGGAGGTTTTCAAAAGCATTCTGATTTGGCTGAGCGTAAGAAGGTTCACTAGTTCCAAATAAATCCAAATCTGAGAATTTTGCTAAACTTGATTGGAACGAAAGTCTTACATCTGTAACGGCTCCATTCCTATGTTTCCCAATGATGAGCTCCGCCTGTCCAGCAGAAGGACTTCCATCTTCCCAGTTTTCTATTTTGTAATATTCAGGACGGAAGAGGAAAGAAACGATATCAGCATCCTGCTCAATCGCTCCTGATTCCCTCAAATCCGAAAGCTGAGGTCGTTTGTTAGGTCTGCTTTCCACACTTCTGGATAGCTGAGAAAGAGCAATCACAGGGACATTAAGTTCTTTTGCGATGGCTTTTAGGGAACGCGAAATAGTAGCAATCTCCTGTTCTCTGTTTCCTGCTCCTTTTCCGCCGTTGTTTGCGGTCATCAGCTGGAGATAATCCACCATGATGATTTTCACGCCGTGCTGCATTACAAGTCTTCGGCATTTAGCTCTAAAATCAAATACAGAAAGCGCTGGAGTTTCATCTATGTAGAGAGGAGCATTTTCCAGCTCAGATACATTATTAAATAGCCTTTGCCATTCCTCGTCGCTCATTTGTCCTTTTCTTAGTTTTTCGGATGAAATGCCCGTTTCGGAGGCGATCATCCTTGTGATGAGCTGTACAGAGGCCATCTCTAATGAGAAAAGCGCCATGGGAATTTGGTGCTGAACGGCGATGTTTCTTGCCATGGAAAGCAGGAAAGCCGTTTTACCCATTGCAGGACGCGCTGCGATGATGATGAGGTCAGAATTTTGCCAGCCGCCAGTTTCTTTATCAACATCTCTAAAGCCCGAAGGAACGCCAGAAAGCCCTTCCTTGTCTTTTAGAGCTTTGATTTTATCGATGGCTTCCTTTACCAAAGAGTTGGCCGTATCGAAACCTTTTTTGATGGTTCCGTTTGTGATTTCAAAGAAACCTTGTTCGGCTTTATCCAAAAGCTCGAAAACATCGGTAGATTCTTTGTAAGAACTGTCAATAACATTGGCAGAAACATTGATAAGTGAGCGGAGGATGTATTTCTCCAAAATGATTCTCACATGGTATTCTATATGCGCAGAAGAACTCACCACAGTGGTAAGGTCTATGATGTAGTGGTCGCCTCCTGCTAGGCTGAGTTTTTCGGTGCGTTTCAATTCCTGAATCACGGTCACCATATCCACAGGATGGTTGTTTTCATAGAGTTTTAGTATGGCTCTGAAAATTTCCTGATGTCTCGGATCGTAGAAAACTTCTGGTTTTAGCAAATCTATGGAGTGGTCTAGACCTTTCTTGTCAATCAAAAAAGTCCCGATTATGAGTTTTTCAAATTCCACTGCATTAGGCGGAACTTTCCCTTGAGAAATAGACAGTTCCTTTGCAAAATTTCCATGTGTGAGAGATGATAATGTTTCTTTTTGTACCATGGGACAAAGATAAAGATTAAACTCTCAAAATTCCACGCAATGTTGAAAAATAACTATAAATTACAACAAATAATTATAAATCAGTAAATTACAAGTTTTAAGAATGTTAATAAAATTGCATAAAAAAATCCAGTATGTTTTTACTGGATTTTTTTAGTTTTTTAAAGCTCCTCTTCAGGTTCATTGTTTTCAATGATGATTTCCTCATTTTTTGTCTTTGGCTCTTGATGAGGAATTTCGCTTTTTCCTTTTAGATATTCAGGAAGATTAAGCCCTGCCATATTGAATAAATCATTCAGAGGCGGCACAGTTTTCATCATTCCTGAAACGAAATTAGCCGTGGATGTGTTCCCGTCAGGATTGTTCCCACTGTCCCAAACTGTAACTTTATCAATTTTAATATTTTTAACGGCTTCCACCTGAGTTTTAACCAATTCAGGAAGTTTTTCAATAAGCAATAATTGGAATGCAGAGTTGGTATCTCCACCAGCAGCTTTTACCACTTGGTCATAACCTTCCGCCTGTTTTGTAAGGATTTCGAGGAGACCTTTCGCTTCAGCTTCCATTTTTAGATAGATAGCATCAGCTTCCCCTTTAGCTTTTAGTCTGATTTTTTCAGCTTCAGCTTCAGCGTCGATGATGGCTTTTTGTCTGGAGATTTCAGCAGGAACTACGATGTTGGCATTTTGTGTAGAACGCTCTCTTTCAGCTCTGGCAGCCTCCGCTTTTTGCTCAGCCAAATAAGATTCCTCAAGGGCTTTTGCTGCCTGAACTTTCTCTGCCGTGATTGCTATTTTGAGGGCTTCGGCTTCTTTTTCTCTTCTCTGTGCATCGGAATTAGCGATGGTTATTTTCGCTTCGTTTTCCCCTTTTACGGCAAGGGAATTTGCAAGTGAAGTCGCAATTCTTGATTCCTTTTCAGCTTCGGCTTTACCGATGGACTCATCTTTTACAGCTGATGCAATGCTGATTTCTCTGTCTTTTTGAGTAATTGCAATTTTTACATCTCTGTCTCTGTTGGTCTCCGCGATTTGTACATCTTTCTCTCTGTCGGCCTCAGCTTTACCTGTTTCCCCAATTTTTTCTTGTTCTGCAACGGAAATTTTAGCTTCGTTAATCGCTTTCGCAGCAGCTTCTTTTCCTAAAGCTTCGATGTAGCCAGACTCATCTTTGATATCGGTTACATTGACATTGATGAGTTTTAGACCTATTTTTTTAAGTTCGGTATCTACATTTTTAGAAATATTTTCAAGGAATTTGTCTCGGTCAGAGTTGATTTCCTCAATGGTCATCGTAGCAATTACCAAACGAAGCTGTCCAAAAAGAATATCCTTAGAAAGCTCCTGAATCTGCTCTGGAGAAAGTCCTAAAAGTCTTTCAGCGGCATTTCCCATCGTGTCTGTTTCAGTGGAAATAGCGATGGTAAATCGGCATGGCACATCCACACGAATATTCTGGCGCGAAAGGGCGTTGGTAAGATTGGCTTCGATGGAAATCGGCTTTAAATCAAGATATGCAAAGTCTTGAATTACAGGCCATACGAATGC
>JABCOA020000145.1 GCA_013333875.2 Flavobacteriaceae bacterium
AGATGATTTTTATTTTGGCGTGTACCTCAGCAAAGGATTTAAAATCAAAATTGAAGAAATTTCCCAAAACCAATTAGACGAAGTAAAACATTTTTTGGATAAAAAATTAGACCATTATAATATTGTATACTATCATCTGGATAGTAAATTTGTAGAAAAATATACTTTATAGAATTATGAAAAAACTTGTTGTTTCCCTCTCGCTTTTGTTCGCTGTTCATAAGGCAGATGCCTGCGCGGATGTCAATTTAGACTATGAATATTTCAACCTGTTCGCTCAGGAAATGATACACGCTCCTGAATACGAACCTTTTTTATTGGCCTATGATACGCCTTTTTATGAAAGCCAAAATAAATTCCGAAGCGAAAATATAGAATCTTGGCAAAAATATTTTGACAACAAGCTCTCCTATGATGAAACTTTGGCACTCGTGCAGACTATCAGTCTAAAACACCTTCAAGACTGGTCTCATGGGAAACTCACCCATGTTTTAAGCAAAAAACTCGGCGCTCAGTTTTTTAATAAATACAAACAAGGACTGACCTATCTCATCAAAGCCAAAGAACTAGAACCTTATATGACGATTAGTTTTGTTGCAGATGAAGATTCGTTTTATTTCGATGTTGATAAAAACAGGAAAAATGCCACTCAGCTCAACTATTCCAAAACCATGGAAAGCCTGCTGAATGCCTACCAAACAACTGCTAATAAGGAAATAAAACTTCGGTACGCTTATCAAATCGTAAGGTTCAATCATTATACGAGAAACTACCAAAAGGCGGTTCATTATTTTGAAACTTTGGTTGTTCCCTTGAATTTAAAATCGCCGATTTATTATTATGCCTTACAGCAAATGGCTGGCGCACAGAATGGTTTAGGCAAAAAAGAAGCCGCAAACTGGAATTTTTTCAAAGTTTTCATCCACAGCAGAGATTTGAAACAAAGCTCCTACACTTCTATGAAATTCTCTAATTCAGGCGATTTCGAAGGACTGCTCAGCAAGGCTAAAACCGCCGAAGAAAAAAATATGGCGTATTTCCTTTTGGCTTACAACGGCTACAGCAATCCCGTGCCGCTGATGCAGAAAATGCTGAAAAACAATGCTGATTCTAAAATCCTAAAAGTCCTCGCTGCCAGAGCGATTAACGAGCTGGAGAGAAACTACCTCATGACTTATCCTTCTTGTAATAATAAGGATAAATGTCAAGACAAACTCCTCCCTGTAAGGACAAACTATAATGCAGAAACAGCTGATTTTTCCGAAGATTTACGAAAGATAATTACTGAAATAAAGGCTACTTCCAAAGATGTTTTCTGGGAACTCAGTGACGCTTACCTTCGTTTTCTGAATAAAGATTTCAAGGGAAGCAATTTGGTTTTAAATAAAATAAAAACCACCAATTCCGACTACATCCAGCAGATAGAAAAAATGAAAATGCTGAACGAAATCGTTTCCCAAACCAAAATAACGCCAGAGTTTGAGGAAATTCTAATGAAAAAATACGGCAAAATCTTACGAGAAGAACCCAGCAAAAATGAAAACGGCTGGTATAATTATCTCGGCACCAGAGATTTTATTATTGACATCATTGCCAACCGCTATTTCGTAGAGCAGCAGGATGCAAAATCATTCCTTCTAAATAACAGCATCCACGCCCTGCAACATTACCCAAATCTCGCTTTGACAAAGAAAATAGAAGCTTTCTACAAAAAGCCAAACAAAACGAGTTTTGAAAAATTCATCATCGAGCGATCTATAAAAAACATTAACGCAGAGGCTTTCTTTGAGCTAATCTACGGCGACCATGCGATGCGTATGGCTGATTTTAAAAAGGCTAAAACCCACTACGAGAAAGCAGGAAGTTTTGAGGATATTTATATTAAAAATGCCTACTATTATGACGATGATAAAGAGAAAGCAACAGCCTATTTCAAAGATAAATACGATGGCTACAACCGTATTTCAAGCCTTGTTTTCGGGCATAATGTCTGGGAAAGTTTTGACAGTCCGCAGGAAGTATCCATGAAAGCCGAAGACCTCAGCTTCTTCCCTTTCATTAAACAGAAAATGAACAAGTTAGAACTTGCACAAGCCCTGATTCAGCTCGAAGAAATAGGAAAAGAAAAATCCGTGAAAGGCGCGAAAGCCAATCAGCTCATCGGCAACCTACTCTATAACACCTCTGTTTTAGGGTATTTCCGTGAACTTTTCACTTTGGATATGAACAACAGCAACAGCCCTAAATTCCATTTCCACGAACAGGCAAACGAGAGAAAATACGATTTCTCTTACAAAACCTTCTACGATAGTGGATTCATAGAACCAGATAATTTTGACCTTGCTATCAGTTACTACGAAAAAGCCCTAAAACACTCCAAAAACAAAGAGCAAAAAGCCAGAATTCTTTTCCAAATGGCAAGCGCAGAGCAAGGGAAATTCTACCAATGGGAAGCCAACCAAAGTTTTTACATCGACTATTCTGACCCAGATTATTCAGAAAAAGTAAAAGTTTTTGAAGCTCAAATGAATCTGACAAAGAGAGAAAAATTCCGAACTTACTTCGCGGAGCTGAAAAAGCATTACAAACGAACCCAAACCGTAAAAGACTTACAGACAAGCTGTTTGTACTTTGCCCACTACATGAGATAGGATTTTTTCGCTAAATAATCTTACCTTTGCACCAATAGAGAAACGATTTCGGAGCAATTCCGAAATCGCTTCTTGTCATTTAATCCATATTAAAAAATGAGCTTACAAACGATAAACAAGTCACTATTAACCAAACTTTTAAACCAAAATTTCGGAGAAGAGATTTTTCAAAATTGGGAAAAAACCGAGCATCTTTCCGTGAAAGGAGCAGTAGGTTCCGCCGTGAGCATTCTCGCTGCCGAGGCTTTCCTAAGCCAGCAAAAAACCATTCTGTTGATTACCGATGACAAGGAAGATTCCCACTACACGACCACCGAAATGGAGGAACTTGTCGGCGAAGAAAATGTCCTGCACCTGCCCAACTCCTACACAGAGCCTTATCAGGAGGAGCGGACTAAAAACGCCAATTTGGTTTTGAGAAC
>JABCOA020000146.1 GCA_013333875.2 Flavobacteriaceae bacterium
CCTTTGAAGATATTAGTAAAAATGGATAGTTTGGACTATGGCAGAATCAAATGATAAAAAACGAGCGAAAACACTTCAGTGGGGCTACCTTTTTGTAATAGTAGCAGCGATTCTGTTTATAATTTTTGGGGTTAGAATTGTCTATTTGCAAAATAATTCGAATGTGGATGACATACAGAGAACCATTCAGGCGAATTATAGAGCAGATACCATCAAAGCAGCGAGAGGAAATCTATATGCTGCCGATGGCTCTATTCTAGCAACCACAGTTATAAAATATAATGTTTTTGTTGATTTTAAAATTATAAAAGATTCTGTTTTTGATAAGAAGGTGGGGATTTTGTCAGATTCTCTACATAAGATGTTTGGGAAAACCAAACAAGAGTTTAGAAGTTCTTTGAAACAACAAAAAAGAAGACAAAACCAATACTATACATTAGCATTAAATCTTGATTTTGAACAAGTTAATAGACTTAAAAGATTTCCTATATTCGGAAAATATAATGCGAAAACAAAAACCTATAAAAAAGAAAGATGCCTGATAATAGAACCAAAATACAAAAGGATTTTGGCGACTAACCAAATCGGGGCGGGGACTATCGGGATTGATGATGAACGAGGAAAATCAGGTTTTGAAGGGGCTTTTAGTCAGTATCTTTCTGGGAAAGATGGTAGAAGATGGGTGCAGAGGGTGAATTCTAAACAGTGGAAGCCTATTGATTTCTGGGAAATAAGAGAACCTATCGATGGACAGGATGTCTATACTACACTAGATTTGAGGATACAGGATATTGCCCATTCTGCTTTGGAAAAACAGCTTTATGCATTTAGTGCTCATCATGGAAGTGTTTTGGTCATGGAGACTGCGACTGGGAAAATCCGAGCGATGGTGAATCTCCGTAAAAATGAGCAAGGTAGGTATGTAGATGCATATAATTATGCCCTAAGGGATGCTACAGAGCCAGGGTCTACTTTTAAGGTGGTTTCTCTTTTGGCGGCGATGGATGATGGCTTTATAGATAAAAATACAACTGTAAATACAGGCGGCGGTATTTGGGAATATAATGGACAGCGGATAACTGACAGCCACATGGGAGGAACTTATGACATTAGTCAAATATTAGCATTGTCAAGTAATGTAGGTTCAGCTAAATTGATAGTAAAATCATATTCGTCTAATCCACAGATATTTATCAATCATCTTAGAAGATGGAAAATGTTTGATAAGCTGGATATAGAACTCCCAGGTGCGGCTAAACCTATGATTGTAACGCCAGAGAGCAAAAGATGGAACAAGGCGACACTTGCATCAATGTCTTATGGCTATGCTTCGGCATTCAGTCTGTTGCAGCTTGCTACTTTTTATAATGGAATAGCCAATGATGGTAAAATGGTGAAACCGCTTTTCATTGATAAAATCATGAAAGATGGCAAGGTGACACATACTGCGACTCCGCAGGTCATGGTAGAAAAAATGGCATCTCCTAAGGCTATCCAGATGATGACAGAAGCCCTCACCAAAGCCGTAGAAAAAGGAACAGCCAAGAGTATCTTTACACCTAATCTGAAGATGGCAGGGAAAACAGGAACTACTCGTTTTGAATATTGGAAAGGAGGCGGAAAATACCAAGCTTCATTCGCAGGGTTTTATCCAGCGGATGACCCTAAATATACTTGTATTGTGATGATTAACCAGCCACAAGGGAATTATTATGGTGGAGTGGTGGCAGCGCCTGTTTTTAAAGAAATTGCAGGGAAAACATTCCTAAAAACTCCACTGAATATAGGCGAAGAAATGCTGGATGATAAAAAAGTAAACTTAAATAAACTAATCACTCCTAATCCTAAAATAAACATAGTAGGCAGAAAAATGCCAAGTCTGAAAGGATTAGCAGGGAAAAATGTGATTCCTCAGTTGGAGAACTTGGGGTATCGTGTTAGTTATAAAGGAGTTGGGAAAATATTAGAACAGTTTCCAGAAGCAGGAACAGTGATGAAGAAAGACCAAAAAATTTATCTAAGAATGCAGAATTAAAATGAAGTACGAAATAAAGGCGAATAAGAGGAGAAGTTTTTTGATGTTTAGCCTTTCTATACTTTTTGTAGTGTTGGGATTTCTCCCATTTTTAGGGACGGAGCTCAGAGGGTATAGAAAATATGTGCCTGTGTTTCATGATGTGATTTTTATTGTAGTGATTATATTTTTTGGATTCACAGCATTGATTTATTTGAAGATGATACTAACCACCAAACCAGTGATAAGTATTTCTGAAAAAGGAATCTGTGATAATGTATCCTTTGGGATGATAGAATGGGAGGATGTAGCAGGTTTTAGAAAAGCAAAAATTCAAAAACATGATTATGTTTTGATTTTATTAGAAAACCCAGAAAAATACATAGGAAAATTTAATTTTTTTAAACAAAAATGGTTGAATTTTAACCTTAAACAATATGGAACACCAGTGATGATACACACTGGAAATTTAAAGATAGACCAAGAAGAATTATTGAATATAGTCCGAAAAGAATGGGCAGAATATAAAAGAAATAAAAGAGAATGATTTTAAGTCAAATATTGAGTAGAGTATCTATTTTGGAAAACCTTGGAAGTTTGGAAAAGGAGGTTTCTGAGATAGTTTTTGACAGCAGAAAAGTTGTGAAAAATGCTCTTTATACAGCACTGAAAGGTAGTGTTTCGGATGGGCATCTGTATATAGATTCTGCGATAGAAAGTGGGGCGAGTGTGATTGTTTGTGAAGATTTTCCTGAGAAAATAAATGAAGCTGTTACTTATATCAAAGTAAAAAACGCCTCCAAAACTTTGGGAAAAATATCAAGTAATTTCTATGGAAATCCATCGGAAAAGCTTAATCTCATAGGAATTACAGGAACCAATGGTAAAACTTCTACGGCGACTCTGCTGTTTGATGTTTTCCGGAATTTAGGATTTTCTTCGGCGCTGATTTCTACGGTGGAATATAGAATAGGTGAAGAGATTATCCCATCTACCCACACCACACCAGATGTGGTAAGGCTCAATCAGATGCTGGCAAAAGCAGTAGAAAAAGGCTGTGAATATGCTTTCATGGAAGTTAGTTCGCATGGAATTCATCAGGACAGAATAGAAGGGCTGAATTTTAAAATCGCTGGTTTTACGAACATTACGCATGACCATTTGGATTATCACAAAACCTTTTTGGAATATCTGAATGTGAAGAAAAGATTTTTTGATGAACTGCCCGAAACTGCCGTTGCCATCACCAATATCGATGATAAAAATGGAAATGTAATGCTTCAAAGCACCAAGGCGAAAAAGAAAACCTACGCCTTGAAAACCATGGCGGATTATCAGGCAAAAATATTGGAAGTTGATTTTGATGGGATGCTGCTGAATTTCAATGGGAAGGAGTTTTGGACAACTTTGACAGGGAAATTTAATGTTTATAATCTGTTGCTGGTTTTCGCCATCGCTTCGGAATTAGGATTTGAAGGAAATGAAATTTTACAAGCAATTTCTAAGCTGAAAAGAGTGAATGGAAGATTTGAAACCATGAAATCTGACAGCGGTATTTTCTTCATTGTAGATTATGCCCATACGCCCGATGCTTTAGAAAATGTCTTGGACAGTATCAATGAAATTCGGACAAAAAACGAAAGGCTGATTACCGTTTTCGGCTGTGGAGGAGATAGAGATAAAGAAAAACGCCCTAAAATGGGAAATGTAGCTTCCGCGAAATCCACACTGGCGATTATCACTTCTGATAACCCGAGAACAGAAGAGCCTTTGGAGATAATTAAAGAAATAGAAGCAGGCGTAGAACCGCAGAATTTCAGCAAATATACTTCTATTCCAGACCGAAAAGAAGCGATAAAAATGGCGATAAAATTTGCAGAGCCAAAAGACATTGTCCTCGTTGCAGGAAAAGGACACGAAACTTACCAAGAAATCAATGGTGTGAGACATCATTTTGATGATAAAGAAGTGATAAAAGAATTATTAAAATTAATGGGTAAATGATAGATACCAAATATTTTAGAGAGTATAGAGCGTTATTAGGTTTTTCAAATCAAAATAATGTGAAAAATTTCTTTGGAGCAAAAGATATTACTCCATTGGTTGATTATAATTATATTGAATTACTTAACAATAGGCTTGTTGAGATTATATTGAAGATAAATACATTGGTAGTTGATGAAATAAAAAATCACGATGTCGATGTTTTTTGCAAGGATAATGTTTATTTGGTCTTTGAAAAATTAAAAGAAAATGAAATATTGCCTCGTCTTAATAATCAGGGAAGAAGACCAGAAGAAGTTTATTTTTCTTGGATGAGAGGGTTTGTATTTTCAAATTATTTTTTGAAAGCGCTAACTAAAATTTTTGATGTTACTTTAGATAATATTATTTTAATTGGAGATGATGATTTACAAAATATAGAATCTTTTAAGAGGACTCCCAAAGCAGATTTGCAAATCACATTGGGGAATGTGAAAATAAGAATTGAAATGCAGTCTGGATTTCAAGGAATTAATGATATTAAACAGCATAAAGTTTTAGAAGCTAAAAGAATAAAACGAGAAGAAAATATTTCATCTATGGTTATTCATTTTGATTTATTTAATGGACAAGTAGCTTTTGTTAGGCTGGATGAAATAGAAGATGATAGTATTAATTGGATTACTCGTCAGCAGATGGAAGGACAAACAGTTTTTAATATAGACCAAAATTACTTTGTTTGGAAACTTACAGAATTCCCCCCAAAATATAATGAAATGAGTATATGAAAAAAATAAAAATTGTAGATTTATTTGCGGGCGTAGGAGGTTTGAGCTATGGTTTTGCTTATGATGATGCTTTTGAAATTGTGGCAGCAAATGAAATTTTGCCTAATATGGCAAAAGCTTATCAATTAAACCATCCTTCTGTAAAGGTATATAATAAAGATGTAAAAGACTTCGGGATTTCTGATTTAGAAAAAGATTTTGGAATAAAAAAAGGAGATATAGACTTAGTTGTTGGAGGACCTCCATGTCAGGCATATTCTACAGTGGGTAAACGCTTAGTAGATGACCCACGAGGAAGGCTTTTTCAAGAATATTATCGAGTTCTAAAAGAATTAAACCCAAAAGCATTTATTTTTGAAAATGTAAAAGGTCTTATATCATTACAGAAGGGAGAATTATTGAGAAATATTTTGGATATCTTTGGTTCATTGGGATATTTTATCAAGTATGAAATACTTAATGCAGCAGATTATGGAGTACCACAAGTTAGGGAGAGGGTAATTATTATAGGAACAAAATCAAAGGAAGGTTTTTCTTTTCCAAAACCAACTCATTACGATCCTAGAAAGGGAGAAAAATTGTTTGAAAATGGAATGAAACCTTATGTTACATTATCTGATGCGATTGGGGATTTACCATTTATAAAAACGGGAGAGGAAAGTTTTGATTATTTTAGTGAGCCTCAAAATGATTTTCAGAAAAAAATGCGAGAAAATGCCCCACTTAGACTGATGGATCATAATGCACCTAATAACAATGCTAGTTTAGTGAAGATTATGGAAAATTTGCCAGATGGAGGTTCTCCAATGGATTTACCTAAAGAGATGAGACCTAAAAGTGGATTTGCTAACACTTATTGTAGATTATGGTGGAATAGGCCTAGTACCACAATAACAAGAAATTTGAGTACACCATCTTCATCAAGGTGTATTCATCCTAGAGCACCTCGTCCATTAACTACAAGGGAAGGAGCTAGAATACAGTGTTTTCCTGATGATTATATTTTTTATGGTTCTCGTAATGATAAAAATTTACAAATTGGTAATGCTGTACCAACATATCTTTCTGAAGTATTGAAAGAACAAATGAAAAAGTATTTTGAAAAAAGTAATAATTAGAAATTAAAAGTGAGTGCCTCTACCACCTTGTCCTTTTAGGAATAGGGGATATTTATGTTATACTACTTATATGAATATTTAACGAATCAGGGAGTGCATATTCCAGGATTGAATTTATTACGATATATTTCATTTCGTGCAGGGATGTCTGTGCTTTTGTCCTTGTGGATAGCCCTTGTTTACGGAAAGAAAATCATTAATTTCCTCCGAAGAAGACAGATGGGAGAGCTGGTGAGAGACCTCGGATTAGAAGGACAGAAACAAAAAGAAGGAACGCCGACAATGGGTGGTCTGATTATCATTATTTCTACACTGATTCCCGTTCTATTATTCACAAAACTGAATAATGTTTATATCGTTCTCCTTGTGGTTTCGGTGCTTTGGATGGGAGCGATTGGTTTTATTGATGACTATCTTAAGAAAATCAAAAAGAACAAAGATGGTCTGAGTGGTAAATTCAAAGTGATTGGGCAAGTAGGTTTAGGGCTTATTGTAGGAGTTACGATGTATTTCCACGAAGGAGTGGTTATTAAACGAGAAGTTCCAGACCTGCCACAGGCAACACAGCACAGCGTGGTAGGAAAATTCTCTACCGAAGAGAAAGCCATGATTTCCACGGTTCCATTTGTTAAAAATAATGAATTTGATTACAGTAAAGTTCTTTTCTGGATGGATGAGCAGGATGCACAGAAATGGTCTTGGATAGTTTTCATTCCTGTGGTGATTTTCATTGTAACGGCAGTTTCTAACGGAGCAAATATCACCGATGGGATAGATGGTCTCGCGGCGGGGACAAGTGCAGTGATACTGCTTACTTTGGCGTTTTTCGCGTATGTTTCGGGGAATATCATTTTTGCGGATTATCTCAATATAATGTTCATTCCAGACACGGGCGAAACGACCATTTTTACCATTGCGCTTGTAGGAGCAGTTATCGGATTTTTCTGGTATAATACCTATCCGGCGCAAGTGTTTATGGGAGATACAGGAAGTCTGATGCTGGGTGGAGTAATCGCGGTTTTAGCTATTATTCTTAGAAAAGAATTATTGATTCCTGTGCTTTGTGGAATCTTTTTGGTGGAAAATCTTTCGGTGGTTTTGCAGGTGCTGGTTTTCAAATACAGAAAGAAAAAATACGGGCTGGAATATGCGCAGAACAACAGATTGTTTAAAATGTCGCCTCTTCATCACCATTATCAGAAATGCGGTTACCACGAAAGTAAAATCGTGAATAGAATGATTATCATAGGTGTGATTTTGGCGGTAATTTGTTTAATAACCTTGAAAATAAGATAAAATTTAATTAAAATGGGATTCTTTTCAAAATTGTTTGGAGGCAAAAGCGAGGATGAAATAGATTTCAATATTTATTTGGAGTTTGCCAAACTGATTAGCCTTGATGATAAAAAAGTTTTGTCAGAGGTTAAAGAGTTGATTACTAATACAGATAGGTTTATTTCAAAAAATAAAGAATTTTATGAAAATAGAGGAATAGACTTAGATAAATGGAAAAAATCAAGGCTCATTTGGATGGGTTTTGCGGATATTTTGATTAGTAATGGTTATGCAGAGGAGTTTGACTGGAAATGCGAATTGGAGAGTTTTGAGTTTTTGCTGACAGAGTTAAAATCCTTTAAGAATTATGCTCTGGAACTTCCTCCATTAGCTGAAGACAAACACGATGTCTATGGCTGGATAAGCGCTATCAATACGGCTTGGCATGGGTATGGAGTTTATCTCATGCAGATGTATATAGATAGTGACAGCTATGTGATTTTCCCTATTGAAGCCAGCAAAACGGAGTTTCTGGAAACAGAGAGCAAAAAGATAAATGAAATGTTCATGATTTGTTAATATAGAAAAAAATGAAAATAATAATATTAGGTGGCGGTGAAAGTGGTGTAGGAGCAGCTGTTTTAGCGAAGAAAAAAGGATTGGAAGTTTTCCTTTCGGATCGTGGCGTTATTAAAGAACATTATAAACAGCAGTTGCAGGAGGAAGGGATAGATTTTGAAGAAGGGACGCATAGCGAGGAACGGATTTTAGCTGCAGACTGGGTTATAAAATCACCTGGGATACCAAAGAAAGCACCTTTAATTCAAAAGATTAAAGAAAAAGGAATTCGCCTGTCATCAGAAATAGAATTTGCGGCAGAATTTACCGATGCCAAAATTGTAGCCGTAACGGGAAGTAATGGCAAAACGACTACCACATCGCTGATTTATCATATTTTGAAAAACAGTGGACTAAATGTAGGGTTGGGCGGAAACATTGGTAAAAGCTTTGCGATGCAGGTGGCGACAGAAAATTTTGAATATTATGTATTGGAAATCAGCAGCTTCCAGTTGGATGATGTTCAGCATTTTAGACCATATATTAGTTTGCTTTTAAACTTGTCTCCAGACCATTTGGACCAATATAATTATAATTACGAAGAATATGCATTAGCAAAATTCCGAATTGCTGAAAATCAGGAGAATGACAACTATTTCATTTACAATAAAGATGATGAAATGAGCATGAAACTCCTTCAAGAACTGAATTTAAGAGTGAAAAAAATTCCGTTTTCCATGAAGGAAAAACTTGATGAGGGAGGTTATTCTGTGGATGAAAATTTGGTGGTTAAACTTCGTGAAGAATTTTCTATGAAAATAGAAGATTTGGCTCTCGTAGGGAAGCACAATGTAGCGAACAGCCTCGCTGCGAGTATTGCGGGTAAATTGTTGAATATCAGTAATGAAAGTATTAGAAATTCATTGATGACTTTTCAGGCTGTGGAGCATAGATTAGAAGAAGTGGCAGAGAGAGACGGAGTGAAATATATCAATGATAGTAAGGCTACCAATGTAAATGCCACATACTACGCATTGGAAAGCATGAAGCGACCAGTGATTTGGATAGTGGGAGGAGTGGATAAAGGAAATGACTATTCCGAAATAGCAGATTTGGTGAAGAAAAAAGTAAAGGCTGTTATCTGCATGGGATTAGATAATTCTAAGATTATCAGCTTTTTTCAAGGGATGAAAGAAAATATCTATGATACATCGAGCATGGAAGAGGCTGTCTGTACAGCCAAGAAATTATCTCAAAATGGAGATACCGTGCTGCTGTCTCCGTGTTGTGCAAGTTTTGACTTGTTTGATAACTATGAGGATAGGGGAAGAAAATTTAAAATAGAAGTTTTTAAGTAAAAAAGAAACTTATAAATGACTCAAAATAAAAAACAAAGCAGAATTTTTTTTAAAGGAGATAAGGTATTGTGGTATATTATCATCGCAATATCTATTTTCTCTTTTTTCCCTGTTTATTCTGCAAGTACGAATTTACAATATATCGTAGGGGAAGGAAGAACGATTCGTCATTTAGGAAAACACGCAGGGTTTATTCTGTTTGGACTTGGTATAATGGCTGGTGTTACCCATTTTATAAAATATGAATGGATTGGAAAATTGAGCGGATTGGTCCTAATTATAATGGTACCTGTTTTATTATTAGCAAGTTATTTTGGGAGTAATATTGGCGGAGCAAGTGCAGGTCGGTGGGTCTCACTTGGGCCAGTAAGATTTCAGCCATCTACATTTGCTTATTTGGTGCTGATAGTGTATCTCTGCCGTCATTTGGCGAAAAATATGCCTAAAAATAAGGAAGAAATTTCCTATTTGAATCATGCTTTGATTATTGCGCCTATTTTGGTGATATTTGGTTTGATTGCGAAGGATAATGGTTCTACAGCACTTATGATTTTGATAATGTCCATAGTAGTATTGGTTGTCGGACAGTATCCGTTGAAATATATCATAAGGCTCGGAGCAATTGCTGTTGTAGGGATTACGATGTTTTTATTTGTAGCATTGAATACGAATATTTTCAAGAATACCCGTGTTCATACTTGGATTAGTAGAGTGGAAACCTTTGTCAGTTCAGATAAACTTAATGAATCCGAAAATGAAGCATTAAAAGCTAAAAATTACCAAATCAATCAAGCAAAGGCAGCGATAGTGCATGGAGGACTTTTAGGAGTGGGGCCAGGGAAAAGCGCATTGAAGCAGTCGCTTCCTCAGTCTGCATCGGATTTTATTTTTGCCATCATTGTTGAAGAATATGGACTTTTGGGGGCAGCTATGCTGATGGGTGCCTACTTTATCATACTGATGCGGATAGTCATTATCGCTACTAAAATACCGACATTTTATGGGTCCTTATTGGTTTTATCAATAGGGATGATGATATTTCTGCAGCTGGCGGTGAATATTGCCGTTGCGGTGAATATTATTCCTGTTACAGGGCAACCACTTCCATTGATAAGTTATGGGGGAACCTCTATGCTGGTTACCTATATTCAGCTTGGAATAGTTTTAAATATCAGCTCGAGGATACAGGTTTTAGGTGAAGAAGGTCTAGGAGAAAAACAAATCGCCAAAGAAATGAATGATATTGCATAGATTATTGTCATTTTTGAAAAATAAAAAGAAATGGAGCATCAAGATAAAACTAATGAACAACGAAAAATAAGAGTTTTGATGAGTGGCGGCGGCACAGGAGGACATATTTTCCCTGCTGTGGCGATAGCCAACGAGATTAAAAGCAGATTTCCCAATGCCGAGTTTTTGTTCGTGGGAGCGAATGGAAAAATGGAAATGGAGAAAGTCCCTCAGGCTGGCTTCAAAATAGAAGGGCTGAATATCGCTGGGTTTGACAGAGGAAATTTGCTTAAAAACATCGGTCTTCCTTTTAAAATTATTTCCAGTTTGTGGAAAGTGAGAAAGATTATTAAAAACTTTAAACCAGATTTTGCTGTCGGGACAGGCGGTTTTGCTTCTGGTCCCGCTCTGTATGTGGCATCATCTCTTGGCGTTCCTATTTTTGTACAAGAACAAAACTCCATTTTAGGGAAAACCAATCAGTTTCTCGGAAGAAGAGCCAAGGCGGTTTTCATGGGCTATCCCAATATTAGCAGCTTTCTTCCTGCGGTATTTACAGGAAACCCTATCCGAGAAAACATCGTCACAGATATTATAAATACCAAAGAAGCGAAGGAAAAAATGGGCTTAGACCCAGATAAACTTACCATTCTTTCTGTGGGCGGTTCATTAGGCTCAAAAACCCTGAATAACGCTTGGAAAGAGTTTTTACCTAAATTAAAGGAAAAAAATATCCAGTTGGTATGGCAGACAGGAAAGCTTGAATATCAGAATATTATATCGCAATGTGGAAGTGATGAGCAAGGAATTCAAATCAAGGAATTTATCTCAGATATGGCATTGGCATACTCGGCGGCGGATGTTATCGTGTCAAGAGCGGGAGCCATCGCGATTTCTGAGCTGGCAGTAGTAGGAAAGCCTATTCTTTTGGTGCCGTTTCCTTATGCTGCGGAAGACCATCAGACCAAAAATGCAATGGCTTTGGTGGAAAAAAATGCAGCCAAAATGGTCAAAGATTCCGAAATGAATGAGAAATTCTGGAATACACTGATGGAAATCTGCGAAAATGAAAATTTAAGAAAAGAAATGTCCAGCAATCTGAAATTCTTTGCAAAACCAAATGCAGCAAAGGAAATTGTGGATGAAATTTTTAAGATATTAAAAAACTAAATAAAATGTGTAGATATGCGATGGTTTCTTACAAACCGCATTATGCATGTTTTAATTGTAGGAAAACCTTTAAGAGAAGGCTTTTTTATGATATCAGAAAAGGAGAGCAGAATGATATAGCCAAATGCCCTCAGTGTGGTAAGTCTATGGCAGACATGGGACTAGATTTTGCCTCGCCATCTAAAAATGATAAAAAAGCATGGGAGCATATCCAAAAACTCTATCAAGTAGGGATTACCTTTCATTCCTGTGGCTGTTCAGGACCTGGCTACATCCCGCGGGATAGAGATGCGCTTCTTGCTTATTTTAAAGGAATTAGGGAAGGTTATGAAGAACAGCTCAAGTTTTTTAGAAGTAGAACAGAACCAGCGAGTAAAGCTGAAATACAAAGGGATAATGACAAAAATTTTTATTACATCTGTCGAATTCCTTCAAAACTAAAATCAAAAAATGGTTTTGTGAAAAATGAAGATGCCATTGATTTTTGGATTGGTAAAATAAAAGAAGTGGAAGAAAAAATAGCGAAAATTTGAATTAGAATATCAGTGATGAAACAATATAAAAACTTTTATTTCATAGGAATTGGCGGAATAGGAATGTCCGCTCTTGCGAGATATTTTAAAAGTCTGGGAAAGAATGTTTTAGGATATGATAAAACCGAGACAAAACTGACTAAAAAACTGCAGGAAGAGGGAATTGCTATCCAGTTCGAAGATGGAATTACCGAGGAAATCAGTGCTTTAGATAAGGCTGAAACGCTTGTGATTTTTACGCCAGCGATTAAGGAACTGCAGATTTTGGATTATTTTAATCAGCAGGGATTTTCAGTTTTGAAACGAGCAAAAGTCTTGGGAATGGTTACTGAAAATACCGAATGCATCGCAGTGGCGGGAACTCACGGGAAAACGACTACTTCCTGTCTTGTGGCTCATCTCTGTAAGGAAGCTGGACTTCCATTTTCGGCTTTTTTAGGCGGAATTTCGGAGAATTTTGGGTCTAATTTTATGTTTAATGGTAATCAATATTCCGCTTTGGAAGCCGATGAATACGACCGAAGTTTCCTCAATCTGTCACCAGACTGGGCGATAATCACTTCTACAGATGCCGACCATCTTGATATATATGGCGACAAAGAAACTATAGAGCAGGGCTTTGAGGATTTTGCGAATTTGGTTCCAGATGACCGCCAGCTTTTTGTAAGAAAAGGAATAAAAATTACCAGAAATGCGCAGACTTATGCAGTGAATGAGAAGGCGGATTATTACTCCAATAACCTCCAAATGAAAGGCGAAAAAATCAGTTTTGATTTTCATACAAAAGATGGGGAAACCCACCAGTTTGAGTGGGAAATCCCAGGGATACATAATGTAGAAAACGCTACAGGAGCATTGGCTCTGCTTCATCATCTTGGAGTGGATTTTGAGGTTTTGAAGAAAGCAATAGCTGGTTTCAAAGGGATAAAACGCCGCTACACCAGACATAAATTTGCTGATGGAAAAATCTATGTGGATGACTACGCCCATCACCCGACAGAGCTGAACGCGGTGATAAACTCCATCCGAGAATTTAATCCTGATAAAAAACTTTTAGTGGTTTTTCAGCCACATCTTTTCAGTAGAACGAAGGATTTCGCTGATGGTTTCGCGGAAAGTCTGTCCAAAGCAGATGAACTATTACTTCTGGATATTTACCCAGCGAGAGAATTACAAGAAAATTTTTCCGAAATTACTTCCGAGTGGTTGTTAGAAAAAGTAAATTTGCAAAATAAAGAAGTTTCCACCCTTGCGGCTGCATTTGATAAAATCAAAAGTAAGGATTTTGATGTTCTGCTCACGGTAGGTGCAGGAAATATAGATACCCTCTATGACGGCATAGTGGAGTGGATGGAGAATAGATAAGAATGAAAAAGAAGTATAGGTTTTTGAAAATCATTTTCGTGGCGGGAATTTGGATATTTCTGCTCAGATTTTCTTTACAAAGGTTTAATAATAGGCCTGTGGAGGATATCGTGGTGAAAATGCTACAAAAAGAACCTGTATCTTTTATCAATGATAAAATTGTCAGAGAAATCATAAGAAAGGAAAATCCGACAAATAGGATAGGCGACCTGAATATTTTGTCCTTGGAAAGGGCGATAAGAGCAATGCCCATGGTGGATAGTGCGAATGTTTACTTGAAACTAAATGGTCAATTAA
>JABCOA020000147.1 GCA_013333875.2 Flavobacteriaceae bacterium
AGGATAATGTTCTTTTAGGTAGGCGATAGACTCTGTATCTATCTCTGCTACAAAGGTTTCGGTTTCTTTTTCTAAAAGATATTTGGTGAGAACTCCCATCCCTGGGCCTACTTCCAAGACTTTATCATACCCGCTGAAATGGAGGCTGTTTGCGATTTTTTTTGCGATATTTTCATCGGTTAGGAAATGCTGTCCGAGGTGTTTTTTGGCCTTTACGCTCATTAAATTCTAAATTTTTCGGCAAAGTTAAGGCTTTTTGAAACAAAATTTATGATTTAATTAACATCAATTTTTTCATATTCCTACTTTGATTTAGCGAGATTTTTTCTATTTTAGCCGAAAAATTTATCAAATGGCACATTCAATAGATGATTTTAATAGAAGAAGGCTTCGTTCCAGTAATATTACTGTGGTTGTCAGTATCTCATTGGTTCTTTTTTTGGTTGGACTTTTTGGGTTGATTTTGATAAATGCACAGAAATATTCTGACTATATCAAGGAGCAGCTGGTCGTTGCAGTGTATTTTGATGAATATCTGGATCCTAAAGATTCTGCAAAAGCTGGTGAATATCAGCAGGAAACATACAAATTGATTTCTGAACAGAAATATGTAAAAAAGACAAAATTCATTACTAAAGAAGAAGCGAAAATAATTGCTAAAAAACAGCTGGGAATAGACACAGAGGGGCTTTTTGAAGAAAATATTTTCCCTCCATCAGTAGAGGTTACCCTAAAACCAGCCTATGTAGCTCCTGATACTATCAATGCTGTAATAAAGCATTTACAAGGAATAAAAGGAGTAAAAGAGGTGAAAAATGACACCAAAATGACACAGGAAGTCTATTATAATTTGGATAGAATTTTGCTGTGGATTATAGGATTTACCGTATTATTCTTGATAATAGCTATTGTGCTTATAAACAGCTCTATTCGTCTTAAAATTTTCTCTAAAAGATTCATTATCAAGACAATGCAGCTGGTGGGAGCAAGAAGAAGATTTATATTGAAACCATTTATAAAAGAAGCTGTTATTTTAGGTTCTATAGGAGCGTTTATTGGGCTTGTTTTCCTTTTCTCAGCGTGGTATTATTTTACAAATCAGATTGGCTCTGAGTTTGTTCCAGATACTAATAAATTCATATGGCTGATATTGGGTGTTGTAGTTGTGGGAATCAGTATTACTGTTTTCAGTACAGTGTTTGCGACATGGAGATTCTTGAAAACAAAAACTGACGATTTATATTATTCCTAAAAGAGAAATAGCATAATGAAAACCAAAAATAAAAATACAGAAACATCTCCTACAGAAAACACATTTTATTTCAGTAAGAGTAATTTTAAATTGATGCTGATAGGTTTGGGGCTTATAGCTTTTGGATTTATCCTAATGATGGGCTATGGAGCGAATACCAAGCCAGATGGCTCTTTTGACCCAAACTACTGGAATGATGATATTTTTTCTGTGGTAAGAATCAGAATAGCGCCTTTACTAGTGATTGTTGGTTTTGTGGTGCAGGTGGTTGCTATACTAAAAAGAAATAAATAATGGATATAGTAAAAGCTATTATTGTTGCAATCGTAGAGGGGCTTACGGAGTATCTTCCGATTTCTTCTACCGCTCATATGGGATTTACAGCGGCTCTGATCGGAATGGAAGAGTCGGAATATCTTAAAATGTTCCAAGTATCCATTCAGTTTGGAGCGATTCTCTCTATCGTGGTTTTGTATTGGAAAAAGTTTTTTGATTTTTCTAATTTTAATTTTTATATCAAACTGGCTTGTGCCGTTGTTCCTGCCTTGGTTTTAGGAAAATTATTTGATGATAAAATAGAAGCAGTGCTTGGTAATCAGATCGTTATCTCTTGTGTTTTGGTTTTGGGAGGAGTGGTTCTACTCTTTGTAGATAAGTGGTTTGATAACAAGGAAAAGATTGATGATGAGAAAGGTATATCTATTAAAAAAGCTGTAACCATCGGCTTTTGGCAGTGTTTGGCTATGATGCCAGGGACATCTCGTTCTGCAGCCTCTATTATTGGGGGAATGAGCCAAGGGCTTAGCAGAAAGGCATCTGCGGAGTTTTCTTTCTTTTTGGCTGTCCCTACGATGATGGCAGTTACGCTTTATTCTGTATTTATCAAGACTTGGGGAGAGGGAACACCTAACGCCCAAAAAGGATACGAGATGATTTTGGCTTCTACAGAAAATATTTTGGTTTTCATTATCGGAAATATTGTGGCTTTCATCGTGGCAATGATAGCGGTAAAGACTTTTATCAATGTTCTTGCGAAATATGGCTTTAAGTTTTGGGGCTGGTATAGAATCATTGTCGGAATAGTTTTATTGATTTATTTTTATTTAAACAAATAATAAATGACTGCGGAGCAAATTCTTGAAGGTCAGGTTTTTCTGGTTGATAAGCCCTTGGATTGGACTTCGTTTCAAGCGGTCAATAAAATGAAATTTAAACTGAAAAAAGAGTTTAAATTTAAGAAAATAAAAGTAGGGCATGCAGGAACCCTTGACCCTAAAGCTACGGGGCTTCTCGTGGTATGCACAGGCAGGGCAACCAAAAAAATATCCGAAATTCAAGATGCACCGAAAGAATACTGGACGGAAATAAAAATAGGTGTGCAGACAGAATCCTACGACACCGAAAAACCAGAAATTTTCCCTACGGATATCAGCCACCGCACAGAGGATTTTGTGACAGAAGTTTTACAAAAATTTTGGGGTGAAATCATTCAGAAACCGCCCATTTTTTCAGCGATAAAGGTAGATGGTGAGAGGGCTTATGATTTGGCAAGAGCAGGGGCTTCTGTGGAGATGAAATCCAGAAAAACTACAATTCATTATATTAAAGACATTCAGATAGAATTTCCCTATGTCCGTTTTTTAGTGGGCTGTTCCAAGGGGACTTATATTCGCTCTCTGGCTCATGATATAGGGCAGGAACTCGGCGTAGGCGCTTATCTTACCCAGCTCAGAAGGACTAAAATAGGAGAGTATAGTGTAGAGGAGGCTTCTAGCAAATTTTTGAGTAATGAATTTTTATTTTCGGAAATTTAGATTATATTTGTGTCCGTTATCAAATAATGATGATAAAAACTGCAAAACATATTAAAACTTTTTTGGCTTCAGTGCTACTACTCATCTTCGTGATGAATGTATCAGGCTTGTTTGTGCATTTGCATCATCAGGAAACTCATCAAAAAACAGAAAAAATAGCAGAATGCAGCGATAAAGTCTGTTATCACAAAGCGCATTTACAGACCAAAAGCGACTGTGACTGCGGTTTTTTATGCACACTGAATTATTTCTATATTCTTCCAGAAAAACCACTCACAGAGATTCATGTAAATGAATATTTCTCATATTTTTCATCGTATAAAATTTTCGTATCAGAGAGGATAATTCTTCTGTGGCAATCCCGCGCTCCTCCTGTATTTTCTTAGTTTTGATTGAATGTTTATTGATTTTTATGAAAGTCAATATCATAGTTGATTTTACTTAAAATCAAGGCATTCCCTTTTTCAAACAAAAAACATTTTCGGTTTAAAATTATCCATTACATTTTTGTATTAAATCATTTTATATGACTCAAAAATTGGTATTTGGGATTATTTTCTGTGGATTTCATATGCTTTTTTCACAGGAAGTAAAACCCAAAAACATTGACACGCTTACAATTGTAAATAAAAACATATCGGCAGATAATCTAGTAAAATTTTCTAAAGAAAATCTTTCGGAAAATATAGGTCAAAATCTTTCAGAAGTGCTGTCCAAAGCGGCGGGGATTACCCTTCGGCAGGCTGGTGCTACAGTCGCAAAACCTGTGATAGAGGGCTTAGGAAACACGAGGATTTTAATCCTAAATAACGGCGTAAAACTGGAAAGTCAAGACTGGTCTGATGACCACGCACCAGAAATCAGCATGGGTATTCCACAGAATATCAGTATAATAAAGGGCGCTCAGAGTGTGAGATATGGCGCTGGGGCGCTTGGTGGAGTGGTTCTGCTTTCTCCTAAAAACCTTAATTATAGTGAAAAGCTGTCTGGTGCGGTGATGCTTTCTGGAAATTCTAATTCAGGAAAAGTCTCTGGTGGAGGCTATCTGGAAGGAGCGTTGGGTAAAAACTGGGCATGGAGAGCGCAGGCAAATGAGCAGTATGCAGGAGATTATAAAACTCAAAATTATTATGTCAATAATACAGGAATTCGGGAGCTGAATTATTCTGCTGAGCTGGAATACCGCAAGAATGAATTTAAATCTAATTTGTATTTTAGTGTATATAACTCAGAATTAGGGATTTTCTATGGCGCTGCATCCAGCAATATAGATGATTTTGAGAGCAGGCTCAAGCTTGGTAGACCTATTACGACATATGGTTTTTCCTATGATATTACAGCTCCAAAGCATAATGTGGCTCATTATTTCCTGAAAAGTGAAACAGAATTTAGACTCAGTCCGAATAATCATTTTGATTTGGTTTATGCTTATCAAAATAATCACCGAAAAGAGTTTGATGTCAGAAGGTTAGACAGAACTACGATTCCTACACAGGATACCAAACTTGATTCTCATTTTGTGGAAACGATTTGGAAAAATACGCATTTTAGAGGACTGGAAACTCAGTTTGGGGCAAGTTATTTGAGGAAAGAAAATTTCAATGTGCCAGGAACAGGTGTAGTCCCTACAATTCCGAATTTTGTTTTGAATAATTACGCAGGATTTTTTATTTCCGAGTTTAAAAGAGGAAAATGGCTGGCAGAGCTGGGAGCGCGTTTTGATTTTAGATCGATAAATTCTTTAGGATACGATATGTTTGGTCAGCTATATGGTGGCAAGAGAGACTTTTCAAGTTTTTCGTACAGCGGGGGAGTTCATTATCAGATCACTGACCATCTGGAATATGTGGCTCATGCGGGATATGCGTGGCGTGCGCCAGAGCCTTATGAGCTGTATATCAATGGAAAACAGCACGGAATTCCGATTTATTATGTAGGTGATAAAAATCTAAATGCAGAAAAAGGGCTGAAAATTGTCAATAAATTGTCTTACAAGAAAAATAGATTTTTCGCGGAGATGTCTGCGTTCGTTCAGCCGATTAACAATTTTATTTACAGCATTCCTACGCATCAGTATAGAGTGTTGTTTTCTGGGCCGGCGGCGTTATTTGAGTTTGTGCAGAGCGATGCTCTTTTTCGTGGGGGAGATTTGGCAGTGGGAATTCCTATTTCTAAAAATTTAGAATATCATTCCAATCTTTCTTTGGTCTATGCGGATGACCAGCATACCAAGGCGTATCTTCCACAAATACCGCCATTACAGCTTTCGCAGAGTTTAAAATGGAATATTCCGACTTCTGTTTTCAAGAATTTTTATGCAAAAGTGGAACACCAGTATTTCGCGAAGCAGAGAAGGTTTAATCCTGATTTTGACCTCGTGGTGGACTCTCCTGATGCCTACCATTTATTGGGGCTGAAAATAGGAGCCGAGCTGGAATACAACAACAAGAAAAGTGTAAAATTCTTTTTGGGCGTAGAAAATCTTACCAATGCACTTTATAAAAATTATACCGATAGATTGAGGTATTTTATTCATGGGAAAGGGATTGACATTCAATTTAAAACACAATTTAATTTTTAATAATCATTAATTCTAATAAATTTTAACATTATGAAAAATAAGTTTTCACTAAACAAAATTTTGACAATGCTAATGTTGTTTTTAGCAGTTTTCAGTATTTCTTCTTGTAGCAGAGATAGCGACAGCCCTCAGGCGCCAACGGACGAAACCAAAGACAGAGGACACGAAATGCCTGATAGAGTGGAGTTTATATTTAAAAATACAGTAACTTCACAAGAACAAAGAAGAACAGCTCTGCTGACCAAAGATGGATTGAAATTTGACAATACAGAAGCCGTAGAATGGAAAGAAGGAAATAGCTATCTTCTTGAAATAGTGTATTATAACAATGGCAGAAGGCTTAATAGCGAATTTGTTTCACAAGAAATGGCGCCTATCCATCAGCATTTCTTTCAGCTAAATAAAAACGGAACGCTGATAGAGGAAGCAGAAATGGATAAATTGGTAAGCTATGAATATCAGGATACAGACCCTGAAAATGGAGTTTTGGGAGAGAGTGGAGTGAGCCTTCGCCGCCGCTCGTGGGATACTCAAAATCCTACAGAAGTAGACCCTGTCGGACTGAAAGGAGTTTTCACGATAAAAACAACTGGTTTGGGAACTCAGAGTTTTGATTTAAGGGTAAGATTAGCTCATTTCTTAGTCAAAAATAAACTAGAACCTAAGACGGGAAGAGCCAGAAAATACAATGCGTTGCATTATAGTGGTTCATTTGTTTTAGATACAGATATGAAAGTCCCAGTGAAAATAGTTCAATAATATTTTAGAATAATTTAATAAAGTAAACAAATAAAAATTTAATAATATGAAAAGTTTTTTAAGAACAATCAAAGTTGTATTAGCAGTAGTGTTTTTTGTTTTTTCGCTTTTGGCTTGTAGGAGTCAGGAGAATGATGATATCGTGGTACCAAAACCAGAGCAGTCCAGCACGGAACTGAAATGGAGTAAGGTGGAATTTCGTTTTACAGAAGGGCATTCTCATGGGTATTTTCATGGTTCGCCAGAATATCCAGGTGTGAAATATCTGAAATCTGTACAAAAATTCTATTTTGAGAATAAAAACGGTCAGATAGTTCCATCGGCTGATAATCCCGCTGCCCTCAGTGTAATGTCTGCTGATGGCGGGATGTCTCTCTATGGGTTGGAGATTTTCTATTACAATGAAAAAGGCGAGCGAATCAATAGTGTTTTGGCATCTGATGAGGCAGCAAAACAATATCAGCACTTCTTTTTAATGGAAAATATAGTCGCTATAAGTGGTGGTACGGTAGTTCCAGATAACGAAATCATGACTTATAAATACCGTGATACCAATCCTGAGAACAAATATATTTTTAAAAGTTTTGGAGGTCAGCGTGATGCTAAAATAAGACCAGAAAAAATAGGACTGAAAGGATTTTTCGATGTGAAAAAACCATATCTGAATTTTGATTTGAGAATAGTTTTGGCTAAATTCACTCAGAAGCCAGATAATTTGGAGTCTGATAAACTTCCTTCGGCTTCTTTTGATAAAAAATTGGATATCAAAATCCCTGTCCATATTTATACAGATAGAATTAACGAAGACAGCTTGGTTAAAGATGCTGCAAGGGAATTTGGAGTTTCAGAAGCTGAAATAGAAGCGGATATAAATGCAAAATTAACTTCAGATGTCAATCCTGAAAGTAGTGGAGTTTTCCTTTAAAAAAATAAAAATCTCTTTCAATTTGAAAGAGATTTTTTATTGAAATTTATTTTTCTTACTCCAGATTTTTCTGCCAGAGCCAAGTGGTTCTTAGTGCTTCTTCCAGCGGAGTTTCAGCCTTCCAGCCAAGTTCTTTTTCGGCTTTGGAAGCATCTGCATAGGCGATGGTAATGTCGCCCGCTCTTCTGTCGCAGATTTGGTAAGGGATTTCTAGATTATTAGCTTTTTCAAAAGCCTTTACGATTTCAAGGACAGAGGATCCTTTCCCAGTTCCCAGATTGAAAATATCAACCAAAGTTTCTGATTTTTCTGAGGCAAGTTTTTGCAAGGCTTTTACATGGGCTTTGGCTAAATCCATCACATAGATGTAATCGCGGATAGCAGTGCCGTCAGGAGTAGGGTAGTCATCTCCCCAGATGTTTAGTTTTTCTCGTATTCCTGCTGCAGTTTGGGTCACATAGGGAACGAGATTGTTAGGAATTCCGAGAGGAAGTTCGCCTATTTTAGCCGAAGGATGAGCCCCGATAGGATTAAAATATCTTAATAATGATACTTTCTTTTGGTGGGCAGCAGCAAAATCTTTCAAAATCTCTTCTGCCATCTGTTTGGTTCGTCCATAGGCGGATTCGGCAGGTTTTATCGGTGCTTCTTCGTTTATCGGCATCTGGTCAGCTTGTCCGTAAACGGTGCAGGAAGAACTGAAAATAAAATTAGAAATATTTCTTTCTTTGAATTCCTGCAAAAGATTGATAAGAGAAAACATATTGTTTTCGTAGTAGTCAATAGGCTTTACTTGGCTTTCTCCTACAGCTTTGAAAGCAGCAAAATGAATACAGCCATCTATTTTATGAGCATCTAGAACTTGTGCTATTTGGCTTCGGTTTTTTAAATCAAAAGGATAGAAAGCGGGAGTTTTTCCAGTGATTTGCTCTATCCCAGCTAGTATTTTTTTGTCCGTATTAGAGAGGTTGTCTACGATAACCACATCAAAATCATTTTCTAAAAGCTCCACCACGGTGTGTGAACCGATGTAGCCTAGACCGCCCGTAACTAGTATTGTCATACTCTTAATTATGTTTTGAAATTCCTTTTTTGTATAAGTCTATCAAGAATTTTTTCTTTTCATTCATCTTCATTTTAGGATTGATAATGGAGATAAATACCACATTGCTTTCCTTCACGCCAGAAAGTATGATTTGACTGATTTTTTGAGATTCATAATCAAGTTCGATACTCCACAAAACATAGCCTTCGGATAGTTTTTTGCTGATTTCGGTAACTTTAGCATTGATGGTGTTTCCTTTCCAAAAATCAAAATCCCACTTATAAAAAGCCTCTAACAATTCAGTTTGAGAAAGACCTTCCTTGTAAAATTCCATATTCTGAGAAGGCCGAACAGAAACTTGTATGTTTGAATTTTGTTTGTCATGGAATAAAAACGCTCCTGAATTTTCATCCGTTCTTATGTATTTTACGGATTCAGGAAACTGAACTAAATAGTCATTATTGATTAAAAATTTATTACCCTCCTCTTGTGCCCATACAAAAGAATTGAAAAATAACATTAAAAACAAAAATACTCTCATAATTATAGTGTTTAAAAATTTATTTATTCATGAATTCCAGAACATTTTCTGTGATGTATTTCAGCTGCTCTTCATCCAGCTCTGTGTGCATCGGCAGGGAAATTACTTGGTCTAGAAGCTTGTCAGTGTTTTTAAAATCAGCATCATTACTTGCTTGGAAGTATGCTTTTTGCTTTCTAAGCGCCACAGGGTAATAAATCATCGCAGGGATTTCCTTTGATGCAAGAAACTCTTGTAGTTCATTTCTTTTTCCGTTTAAAACCCTCAGCGTGTACTGATGAAAAACATGAGTAGAATTTTCCTCTCTTTTTGGGATAAGTAGATGCGGATGCCCAGCAAAAGCTTCATCGTAGAAGTTTGCAGCTTTTCTTCTGGCTTCGTTATAGGTTTCTAAATGAGGTAGTTTTCTTCTCAAAATAGCCGCCTGCACACTGTCCAATCGAGAGTTTACGCCCACTTCATCGTGATAATATCTTTTGTACATTCCGTGATTTACGATTCCTCTCATTTTATAGGCCAAATCATCATCATTGGTAAAGATAGCTCCGCCATCTCCATAACAACCTAAATTTTTAGAAGGGAAAAATGATGTAGTTCCTATGGTTCCTATCGTTCCAGCCTTTTTCTGAGTTCCATCAGAGAAAATAAAATCAGCACCGATGGCTTGTGCATTATCTTCGATTACAAAAAGATTATGCTCTTTTGCGATTTTCAAAATAGCCTCCGTATTCGCGCATTGCCCGAAAAGATGCACTGGCATGATAGCCTTAGTTTTAGGCGTAATGGCTTTTTTAAGCTGCTCAATATCAATAGTGAAATTGTCATAATCCACATCCACCAAAACAGCTTTTAGTTTTAATAAATGGATAACTTCCACCGTAGCCGCAAAGGTGAAATCTGCCGTAATCACTTCATCGCCTTCCTGTAAATCAAGCGCCATTAGGGCAATTTGCAGAGCGTCCGTGCCGTTTGCACAAGGAATCACATTTTTCACACCTAAATATTCCTCTAATTCAGCTTGGAAAGACTGAACCTCAGGGCCATTGATAAAGGCCGCCGACTCGAAGACATTCAGCACCGCGTTATCTACTTCGTTTTTTATTTTGAAATATTGACTTTGTAAATCAACCATCTGGATTTTTCTCATAACCAAAATTTTTTGTAAAAATACAATTTCTAAACTATTTATAGAAGGAAATTTGCAAAAGATGTTAAATGTCATTAAAAAAAATTCTTCGGCATAAATATAAAGTCGTACCTTTATCAAAGAAAAAAAGGAAGTTTAATCTTAAATATAAATTATTATGAAACACAGAGTTCCAGTATCTCAGATTATGACAAAGGATGTAGTTAAGCTTACTACAAAAAACACATTGTTTGATGCAGAAAAACTTTTCAAAGAGCATGACATCAGACACTTACCTGTTGTGAGCGGAAACCAGCTGATAGGTATTTTGAGTTATTCGGATTTGTTGAGAATTAGTTTTTCAGAATTGTCGGATAATGAGGAAAAAGTAGACACTACAGTGTATAATGCATACACTATAGAGCAGGTGATGGCGAAAAATCCAGTAGGTGTGTCACCAGACCAAACAGTGAGAGATGTAACCGAAATTTTGGCAAAACAAAGTTTCCACTCTCTACCAGTAGTAGAAAATGGTGAACTGAAAGGAGTAATCACTACAACAGATTTATTGAAATACTTCTTAGAACAATACTAAAAAGTCTTTTACAATAAAAAACGAAACATCTTACTCAAAAGGGTAAGATGTTTTTTTATATTTAATTCTAAAAATATTAAAACTTGATATTCACACCGATGGTCTGGTATCCATACAGAGAACCAGCCGACCACTGTAAATCATATTTTCGCTTCTTTTCTGCTACAGGAGAATTGTTTACTTTCGTTATTCTCGCTTTGGCGATATTTTTTCCGATAAGGTAGCCAAGGAAAATAGCGATAGGATAGTCTGATACCCAATGAACCTTGCTTTGGAGCATTTCAAAAGACATCAGCCCTAAAAGAGTGTATCCCACAGGTTTTAGCCATTTTTTATCTGGGTAATTTTCCGTAAGCACTGTGAGGGCAGCCATTGCAGTGGTTAGGTGTCCAGAGGGCATGGCATCATATTTAGAAGTTTCTCTCTGATATGCCGCAAAACTCGGTGCGAAAGTCCAGTGGCTGTGCCATCCATTTCGTTCAGCGGTGATGAATGGACTTTCTCTTCCCGTGATACGCTTTATAGACTGAGCGAAAACACCTGACAACGCAAGGCTTTCTATGAGCTGCATAGAGGTGCTGATTGCTCTATAATCATTTTTAAATAAACCATAAGTTGCAAGTCCTCCACTGATTAAAATCACTGTAGTTCCATTACCGATGAAATACAGCGCAGAGTTCACATCTGCAGGGATTATTTTTAGAAATCCGAGTTTTCGGTAAGTGTGGGCTTCATTCATGCCGAGAGCTTCGCCAAGATTTCGGCTTTCTCTAATGACCCAAGGGTCGACAGGGATGAGAGCAGCGGTGCTTCCCAAGGCGGCAAGTCCGTATGGATAGTATTTTTTTGAAACTATATCTGTGGCTGTTCCTGCGATGTTTTTGGGCATTTTATTAACAATATCCCAGATTTTTGGTTTTTGATAGATAAAAGTTTCGTTTTCAGATATTTTTACTTCCTGAATTTTTATATTTTCAGTTTGTATGCTGTCCAAAGGAGTTTCCACAACCAAACTATCATTAGTTTGCGCCATGAAAAAAGAACTTAGAAATAAGCTGGCAAAAATTGTAATCTTCATTATTAAATAATTAATAAACCACACCCAAGAAAGGGTCTTTTTTTTCTTTTTTAGGTTTGTTCCATTTGTATTTATGCGTCCAGTATGCCAGTTTCATGGAGAGAATTCCCAGTCCAGCACCGAATAGGACATCGCTCACATAGTGTCTGTTGTTCGCTATTCTCATGATTCCCACCAAACTGGCCGAACCATAAGCTGCATAAGGCACCCAAGGATGCTCGTCTTTGTATTCCATGGCAAGGATAGTAGCTCCACTAAAAGCATACGCGGTATGCCCAGAAGGGAAGGACATACGGGCTCCGTTGGGTCTTTCATTGTTGATTAATGTTTTCATTAAATGTGCCAGTCCCAAAGTTATGATGTGTCCTTTGGCATGTATGGCGATACGGTTTTTCCAGTCTGTTTTGGGTTTCATTCCCATCAATTCAAAACCATAGACAGCAACATGAGGAGCAAATTGGAGATAATCATCAAATTTATTTCTAAAATGAGGAATTTGTTTGTTTCTCCATTCGCGAACTTCCTGTTTGGTTTTTCCTTCGGAAATTAGCCCAAGAGCCATCAGCCCAGCAGGAATATAGAGTTCCTTGGGTCTGAATTTAGGTCTTTCAATGAGGTTTACACTATCTTGTTTGGGTTCTATGGTGAGGGTTTCCTGTGTTTCTTGTATTTCCTGTTCTGTCACTTTCTGCCCTTGTTGTTCTTGAGCAAGGCATTTGCCGTTTGCGATGAAAAACAAGGGTAAGAAAAATAAAAACTTTAACAACATAAATTCTTAAAATTAATAGTTTTTAAAATTAAAATTTAACTTCAAAAAAGATTTAATTCTGTAAATTTTTCATTTCAGCTTTTATTCTATCTTGCAGGTTTTCAGAAGCTTTTATTAGAGGAAGTCTTAGGTGGTTTTTGATAATGTCCATTTCTGCTAAAACTGTTTTCACGCCACAAGGGTTTCCTTCCGCAAAGATAAGTCTTATAAGTTCAACGAGCTGATTGTGAATAGCATAAGCTTCTTTTACTTTGCTTTCTTTGGCAAGTTTTATCATGTCTGAAAAAAGCTTAGGATAAGCCTGCCCAATTACCGAAATTACGCCATCTCCACCAGCCAGAGTAACAGGAAGCGTGAACTCATCATCACCCGAAACTAGAGAAAAACCTGCAGGCTTCTTTCTTAAAATATCAAAATATTGGCTGATATTCGGCGAAGCTTCTTTTATCATAAAAAGATTTGGGAAATCTTTGGCAAGTCTCAGTGTCGTTGCG
>JABCOA020000148.1 GCA_013333875.2 Flavobacteriaceae bacterium
ACCAAAAACATCGGTAACCACTACGCTTCGTTCTTCTCTATGTATGACAGCATGAACGAAGGCTATGCAGGAGCAGCAGGGATTTATAAAATCATTGATAAAAGATTATACGATAAAATCCCAAGCACTGATTACAGAAAACAAGTGTTCAATGGGGCTACAGAATCCACTTATACTTTTAATGGAAAGACCAAAAAACATCCACCATATGTGAGCAGAAAGTTCAAGGATTTGACTTTCTTTGAGGGGGATTATATCTACATCAGAGCGGCTTCGCTTTACTATATAGAAGCGGAGGCTTTAGCGAGACTTGGGCAGGTAGTTCAGGCGAGACAGGTGCTCTATGATATTACTTCTGTAAGAGATACAGGATACACACTTTCCACTAACTCTGGACAGAGCCTCATAGATGAAATCATCCTGCAAAAGAGAATAGAACTCTGGGGCGAAGGCTACGCTTGGTTTGATATGAAACGCCTTGGGGTGGATTTGGTGAGGGATTATCCAGGTTCTAACCACACCTTTGGGAAGTTTAATCGTAGTTATTCTACGGACTATAACCAATACCGTTTCCAGATTCCACAGAGTGAGGTGAGTAACAATCCTAATATTGTTCAAAACCCAGTGAGATAAGCCATGAAAACCATAGCCCGCTGAAGGGAGAAATTCCTTTTGGTGGGTTTGTTTTTAAGGGAGTAAATGTTATATTTGCCAAGAATTTTAAATTTATAGAATTATGAAAAAACTTTTATTGGCTGCTGTAGCAGTAGTGGGTTTAACAGCATGTAGCAGAAACAATGGTGCTGATGAAATTACACCAGAGTCAGTTTCTCCTATCGTAGGGACATGGAAATATGTAAGAACAGAAATCATCAGTGGAACAGATAGTTCTACATTAAACACAAGGGTTCCTGATGAATGTGGAAGTAAAAACACCTTAGAATTTAGAGTGGATGGAAAACACATTGATAAAGAATTTATTAAAGTAGGTGGGCAGTGTACACAGGATGGAGATGAGGAGAGTAGATATGATTATAATTCTGCGACTAAAATTCTAAAGTTTACATATAGTGATGGAAGCGTAGAACAAGAAGAAGTATTGTTATTAGATGCTACAAATCTTCATTTAATACCTGAAGTATATGATTATGATGGAGATGGAATTGATGATAAAGTAATCATGTTCTATGTAAGACAAAACTAAAAAATATTCCCTAAGATTATATCTTGGGGATTTTTATTTTTTGCTGGGGCAGGGGAGATGTATCCTTTTTTAATTAAAAATAAAATGTTCATTGTCAAGGTTTTGTAACTTTAACAATGATTTTTTGTAACGAAAAAAATATTTCCTGCACTAATGTGGGTATAAAATGCATTTTTAAAAAGTTAGAGTTTAAATAATTAAAATCAAGACAAATGAAAACAAGTCAAAATAAAAAAGATTTAGCGGAGATGATTACCAAGAGAAAGGATTTATTTTGGGCTGGTTTTTCTTTGATAAACTTTTAAAAGCATTTTATGAAAGCAGAACAGCAGCAGGAGTTTATCAAGCAATTAAATGAAAACCAGAGGATAATCCATAAGATTTGTAAAATCTATATGGACAATCCCAGCGACCACGAAGACCTTTTTCAGGAGATTGTAATTCAGCTTTGGAAAGCCTATCCTAATTTCCGTGGAGAAGCCAAATTTTCCACTTGGGCTTACCGCATTGGGCTGAATACCGCACTAGCACTATTCCGAAAGCGGAAAAGAGATGTCCCTGCGGACTCTATGGAGATTCTTCCCGAGATAAAAATAGCGGAAGAAAACGATGACCAGACCGCACAGATACAGGCGATGTATGATGCTATACACCAGCTGTCCGATGTGGAAAAAGCCCTCATCATGATGTATCTGGATGACAAGCCCTACCGAGAAATTTCCGAGATACTGGGCATAACGGAAGGAAACGCCCGTGTGAAAATGAACCGTGCAAAAGAAAAACTAAAAACCCTCATCAAAAAATAGGCTATGGACGAATTAGAATTGTTAAAAAAAGACTGGAAAGAAAATAAATCTGATGATTTCAAAAATTATACAGAAAAAGAACTTTTCGCAATGACCAAAAAAAGGTCTGTTTCCATCGCAAAATGGGTGTTTATCATTGCTTTGTTGGAACTGGGATTTTGGTTTTTAATTGGGTATTTAATGCCTTCTTCTTCATCGGAAGATAAATATCAAAACATTCCTTTTGTTGATGGGATTTTGAGTGTTATGGATATAATTTCTATTCTTTTACCATATGTTTTTATTGGTTTACTTTTGTATTTAAATTTTAAAATAAAAAGAGAAGAAAACCCTAAAAAACTGATGGAAAAAATCCTGCTGATGAAAAAATGTATCCAATGGTATATCAGAATATTTTTAGGAGAAATTGTGGTGTTTTTCATCATCAGTATGATATTGTCATTTTATATAGAAAGTAATTCTTTGGAGGGAGCTGAATTAGAAGAATTGTATCTTTTTGCGTTTGTAATGTTTATTCCTCTTTTAATGATTATTTTCATTTTTGCTTTATTCCTGAGATTTATTTATCATCTCGTTTATGGAAAACTGCTACATAAACTGAAACAAAACTACGAAGAACTCAGCAGAATGGAAGAGTAAAAAGGATACATCCTATAATCCAAAAACGCCCTGATGAAAATTTTCATCAGGGCGTTTCCATTAAAATTAATATAATTATGAAAAAGATTATTTTTCTTTATTTTTAATGGCTTCAGTTATTTTCTGGCTAAGTTCTTCGGTAAGCTCTGGATTGTCTTTCAGAAGTTCTTTCACAGCATCTCTACCTTGTCCTAGTTTAGTATCTCCGTAGCTGAACCATGAGCCGCTTTTCTTAATTACATCATAATCTACACCAAGGTCTAAGATTTCTCCAATTTTAGAAACTCCCTAACCGTACATAATGTCAAATTCTGCCTGTCTGAAAGGTGGCGCCACTTTATTTTTCACTACTTTTACTTTCACTCGGCTTCCTACGGCTTCATCGCCTACCTTTATCGGTGTGCTGGCTTTTCTGATATCTATTCTCACAGAAGCGTAGAATTTAAGGGCGTTTCCACCAGTAGTCGTTTCTGGGTTACCAAACATTACACCTATTTTCTCTCTCAGCTGGTTGATGAAAATCACAGTACATTTGGTTTTATTGATAGTTCCTGTAAGTTTTCTCAATGCTTGAGACATCAGCCTAG
>JABCOA020000149.1 GCA_013333875.2 Flavobacteriaceae bacterium
GCCCAAAGGCTCGGCAACCCAAAAGCTGTGAGAGCCGTAGCCAACGCCAACAGCAGGAACAAAATCTCCATCATCGTTCCCTGCCATAGAGTTATCGGGAAGGACAAGAAACTGACAGGCTATGCTGGCGGACTGGACAAAAAAGAATTTCTACTGAATTTAGAAAACACTTTTTATAAAGACTGAAATTCTTCCTATAATTCAGCAATTTTATATTTTATTTTTGAAATGGATATGCAGCGCGCCTACTATTATTAAAGCAATAAAGATTATAATATAAGTTCTAAAAAAACTCTCAGCGCCTCCTCTTTTTACGACTATTTTTAGTTTTATATCTCCTTCTACTGGTATTAGTTTTTCATTTGCGATGAGCAGTCTCTGGTTATTATAATCACCTCGCAAAAGAGCCAATGTCTCTTTGTCCGTTATTTCATAAATAGTATTGGGTATTAACTGATGAATTCCTAAATCATCAAAGTAATAATACTTATTCCCTTTTTGCCAGATGCTTCCATACACTCCACTATTTATATCTTCTATTTTTTTCCAAGCATCTTTTTTGCCTAAAGAATAAATCTCTGTATTTCTTGAATCTAAACCTTTGTCATACTTGGATTTTCTCCATACATCATAAGCATGAAAATAATAAAGATTTTCATCATCAGTAAAAACATTGGGAGTAATTTCTTCTATTTTTCCTGTGAAAAAATTATTTCCCGCTCTTTCCTGCTTCTTTTCTTCGCCGTCATAGTAATAGATGCCTTCTTTATTGATAAAAACTAAATTATTCAGGTGGCTTCCTTCATTTCCTAGTACTTTGTAGGGTGCTTTTTCTCTATCAAAAGAATAATCTCCCATAAAGACATAGCCATTTACCTCATCATAAAGAAATTCATCTCCCTGCTCACTTGAAACAATTCTTAACTTTCCGCTATTTTTAATCGGTAAAAGTTTTGACTTATAATAGACATTTTCTTTATCGGCAAAGTATCCATTATATCCATCTACACTTTTTAAAGTATTTAAATCAGCCTTTTCTAAAATCTCTCCTCTGTAATAGACTTTCTCTCCATCAGTTGCGAAATATTGTAAATTTTCGACTGGCTGTAATCTTTTATTCGTTTCTATCTTTTTATAAGGATAGATGTAGCTTTGTGGTTTTTTAGTCTTTGAAAAAATATATACAAAATGCTGTAATATCTCCATCGAAGTAGATAAGTCTTCATTTCTTTGGGAATAAGAGGAGCAGAAATAAGTACTTGTCCCATCTGTATAGTAGCCATTTCCTAGGACTTGGAGTTTGCTGGGATTCAGGTCAGGAATAGGAATGTTTCCTAAATAGACATGATTTTTATCCAAACCTACCACCAGAGTGCTTCTGTCTATGTTATTTTCTGAATCTACCGCCCTAAATGTGCTGATATCTACATCTTCTAAAACATATCTTCCGCCACTGGGAACAGAAACAGAGATTTTGCCTTCATATTCTACAAACTCACTTTTTCCGTACTGATTGCCTTTTTCTTCTATTTCGTAAGAATCAATTTTATTGGAAAAAACCAGCAAATGTAAAAACACAAAAACTCCAGAAAACAATCCAATTCCTGCAATTAGTGCATATCTTATTCGTCTACTATACTCTGTTCCTTTCCTTTCTTTCATTTAAAAAAGGTTTTTTGAAGAACTTAAATATAGTAAATTTTTTCTGATTTTTAGAAAAACAAAACCAAATTTAGTTTTTCATCCACTTCCAGAGTTCTTTTAGGGTGACTTTATTTCCATACATCAGGATTCCCACTCGGTAGATTTTGGAAGCGATAAAAACCGTTCCCAGCGTAGAAACCAGCAGAATCACTATGGACAGCACCAGCTCCCATACAGGAACATCAAACGGTATTCTCGCCAGCATCGCAATCGGCGAAGTGAAGGGAATCATGGACAGCCAGAAACTCATCGGCCCGTCTGGATTGTTCATTATCGTGATACTGCCATAAAAACCAAGCATCATCGGTAAAATCGCAAACAATGTAAACTGCTGTGTCTCAGTCTCGTTATCCACCGCAGAGCCAATCGCCGCATACATCGCACTATAAAACAAATATCCCAATAGGAAATAAATCACAAACACAAAGAGAATCAGCCCGTAATTTATCTGTGAAAGAGCCGATAAAACCATCTGCACTTCGGCTACGCCACTCACCATTCCTACATTTGATGAGCCAAGAGTCATCACAGAAGCAAATATCATCACTACCCACACTCCGAACTGCACCAAAGCCACTCCTGTAACGCCCAAAATTTTCCCCATCATCAGCTCAAAAGGCTTCACCGAAGAAATCAGAATTTCCACCACCCTGTTGTTTTTCTCCTCCAAAACACTTCGCATCACACGGATACCATACATCATGATGAAGGTAAATACACAGTACATCAGGAACATACTAAGCCCAGATTTCACGCCGACAAGGAAACTATCCTGTTTCTTTTCTTTTTCTAAAACATTGACTACATGAAGATTCACCCCTTTATTCAAATCCTCTATCTGCGCAGTGCTGATTCCTAATGCATTGATTTTCTCTGCTTTGATGATTTCCGAAATATTTCCTGCTATGCTTCTTCTCGCCTCATTGCTGAGGTTTTTATTGGTCAAAATTTCTATGCTGTTTTCCAGCTCATGAATTTCTTTTTTAGGAATAATCATCACGCCGTTCATTTCCTCCGTAGTTTCCAAAGTCTTTATCAAGGATTTCTCTGTCTCCTCTGAAGAAAAAACATAACGGATATTTTGATCTGATTTCAGCTTGTCTTTGAACAGACCGCTTTTGTCTATGACACTTATCTGCATCTGCGTTTCATTCGCCTGAAACATCAGCGAAACCACACCTCCAAAAACAATAATCAGAAGCGGCGTGAGAAGGGTAAGAATGATGAAAGATTTCTTTTTTACTTGGGTAAAAAACTCTCTTTTAGCGATTAGGATTATATTTTTCATTTGTTCTTCGGTATTAGTTTATATTCCTTTTACTGCGGCGATGAACACCTCGTTCATCGTTGGGATTTTTTCCTTAAATTCTACAATTTTCCCAATATTTAGAAGCTCTTGGAGGAGTTCCCTCTGGCTCATGCTGTTTTTTATTTCAAAATGAATAAGATTTTCATCCAGTTTTTCATTAAAAAGTTCATTTTTAGTTTTAAATGAATTAAATACATCCAGACTCGCCTCCGAAAGGACAATTTCAAATAAATTCTGCTTAAATTTCTCTTTCACTTCCGAAATTCTGCCATCCAAAACCTTTCGCGACTGATGAACCAAAGCCACAGAATCACAGAGTTCCTCCACGCTTTCCATTCGGTGGGTGGAGAGAATGATGGTCGTCCCTTGGGCTTTTAAATCCAAAATCTGGTCTTTTATAAGATTGGCATTCACAGGGTCAAATCCCGAAAACGGCTCATCTAAAATCAGCAATTTTGGGCGGTGCAGCACCGTCACTACAAACTGTATTTTCTGCGCCATTCCCTTAGACAGCTCGGAGAGTTTTTTCTTCCACCACTGGTCTATTTCTAGTTTTTCAAACCAATGTTTAGACTCCGCAAGTATGTCATTTTTAGACATTCCTTTCAACTCACCGAAATACATCAGCTGGTCGCCTATCGTCATATTTTTATACAGACCTCTCTCCTCTGGCATGTAGCCTACCTCACGAATATGACTGATTTCCAAAGGTTTATCATTAATGAATATTTCGCCGCTGTCTGGCTTGGTAATCTGATTGATAATTCTGATGAATGATGTTTTCCCTGCACCATTAGGGCCGAGAAGCCCATAAATACTGCCTTGTGGAACTTCTATGCTAAAATCCTGCAGGGCGATTTTTTTACCTGCATCATAGGTTTTAGTGATGTTTTTTGCTTTCAGCATGGATTTTTATTTTCTGAATTAGTATTCTTTTTTTCGTTTTGTTACAAAATAAACAAATATTTTTCTAAATATTATAAACTTATTAATGCTTAAATTTGAGGAAATTTTTGAAATGAAGAAAAATTTAGCTTTCGGAGAAAAAAACTACAACTATTATGGTGCCTATCTAAAACAAAAATTCAATGGGCAGAAGGTCTATAAAGTCATTGTAGATGCTGGTTTTACCTGTCCCAATCGTGACGGCTCGAAGGGATTTGGCGGCTGTTCCTACTGTAATGTGGAATCCTTTACGCCTGTACCAAAGGATTTGGAAAACTTCCGAGAGCAGCTGAACCACGGAATGAAAAACGCCATAGAAAGCTATAAAGCCGAGAAATTCATCATTTATTTTCAGCCAAATTCTAATACTTACGCTTCGGTCGATGAACTAAAAATGCTGTACGATGAAGCCCTGAAAATAAACTCTGAAAACATCGTAGGACTGTCCATAGGAACACGCCCAGACTGCATAGACAGCGAGAAAATAAAACTTCTGGAAAGCTACTGCGAGCGTGGATTGGAAGTGGATTTGGAACTGGGAATAGAGTCCATTCACAATTCTACCCTTGCGGAAATCAACCGCGGATGTACACACCAAGATTTCGAAAAAGCAATGGAACTGCTCAAAAACACACCACTGAATGTCTGTGTGCATTGTATTTTAGGGCTACCGAACGAGTCACGGGAAATGATTCTGCAATATGCCGAGGAAATCAATAAATATCCTCAAATAAAATTCGTGAAATTTCATAATCTGCACATTGTCAAAGGCTCTATCATGGGTGTAAAATACAAAAGAGTACCTTTCAAACTTTTCACTTTGGAAGAGTACATCGATTTGCTCTGCGAACTGCTTCCGCTGCTCCACCCTGATATCGTGATACAAAGGCTCTTCGCTGTGTCCGATACCGAAATGCTCATCGCACCCAAATGGGAACTAAAGAAAAACCAAATACAAAGCCTCATAGAAAAAGAATTAGAGAAAAGAGGCGTCGTGCAAGGAGCTTTGTTTCAACAGGTTTAATCTTGTTCTTTCTCTATGAATTTAATGCTTTTATATATCGCAGACAAACACCTCTATACCTTTTTGTAAAAGAGTGTCTTCTATGATTGCCTCTATCTCATCCCAAGAGCCTCCTGCCAGTCCACAGCCTATGCGGGGCATTTGAACTTTTGCGTTTATTTTTTGAGCAAACTCTGCTACTTGCTGTAAACCTTCTTTTACGGCTTCATAACGAATGGGAGGATTTCCATTTTCATCTTTATATATTTTATGCTGACCGATGATATTGGCAACCCACACATTTTCCTCTACAGCCACGAACTGAACAGCCCCCAAAGTAAAATCTTCACCTTCTTTATACCATTGTTTATATTGTTTCGCAGGTTCTTTCCATCGTTTAGAAATAGCCATTACAAAACCTTTTCCCCAAGCCCCTATATCGTTGCAAATATGAGCGATAATGATGTTACCCTCAGTCTGTGGTATGGTAGCATCTGCTTTTAAATAATTTATCATTGTTTAAATATTTTATAACTTACAAATCATTATATAATCTTCTTCATTGGTCTTAATGATTTCAAAACCTAATTTTAAATACATCTTGGAAGCATAATTGGCTTTTTGCAGTTCAGGCTGTTGGATAATGCTCTTCTCAGGGGGTGTCACACCTTTCAGGGATAAAAATAGCATCGTAAAGAAAATCATCTAAAAAGATGTATTCACCAGAAACGATGGGTCTTATTTTCTTATTTTTATTCATTATTATTAAACCTTTATGCATTTCTATAAGTGTTTGTAATCGCTCTATCTACCAGCCAATAAAGTCCTATATAGAATAAAATACTGACAAGAAGTGCCACGAAAGCAATTATAGAAATTGTAAATTCCGTTGTTCTCTTTTTAATTCTCTTTCGCATAGTATTCTGATACATAAAATTGATTCTTATATGCGTGATAATCTGATAGATAAAAAACAAAGGAAACAATACATAAGCCGTGACAAAAATCCCTCCACAAATAATTTCTACTAAAGTTGAATTATAAAAACGAGGATAGAAAAGATTGGTAACTACTATAATTGGTGCGAGGATAACACACAGCAAACACCAAATACTAAAGTATAGTGAGTAATTTCTTCTCATTTTGGTAATTTTATAATACTACAAATATAGTGATTAGTAAGAACTTTTTTAGCAAAAACAAAAATCCCACTTCAAAAGAGTGGGATTTATTGTCAATTTTTATGCTTACAAATCTTAAGCCTGAGCGTTATTTCCTCCTAATACGAAAGGTTCAACTTCTTTGATTTCTCCAAACTGTTGTTCGTAGCTTTGGATATTTTGCTGAAGAGCTGCAAGAACTCTCTTTGCGTGAAGTGGAGCTAAGATAACTCTACTTCTTACCTGAGCCTGCTGAACTCCTGGCATGATTTGAATAAAATCTAAAACAAATTCTGATGGAGAGTGGTTTACTAATGCCAAGTTAGCATATGCGCCAGCTGCTACCATTTCGTTTAATTGAATGTTAATGTTGTTTGGGTCTTGGTTTTGATTATTGTCCATTTTTATTTTATTTTTTTATTGGTTAATACTATTATTAAAATTTGAGGTGTGAAGATATTAAATTTATTTCAAACCTCAAATTTTAATTTTGCTTATTTTTATTTAATATCTTCAAACTCTCTGTTAGAACCTACGATGATGTTCTGGTAGTCTTTAAGACCTGTACCCGCAGGGATTCTGTGTCCTACGATTACATTTTCTTTCAGACCGTTCAGCTCATCTACTTTACCAGAAACTGCCGCTTCGTTTAGTACTTTCGTAGTTTCTTGGAATGATGCCGCAGACATGAATGATTTTGTCTGAAGAGCTGCTCTTGTAATACCCTGAAGCACTGGATTTGCAGTCGCTGTAAGCGCTTCTCTCACTTGTACCAGCTGTAAATCTTCTCTCTTCAGTTTAGAGTTTTCATCTCTCAGCTCTCTTGCTGTAATCATCTGCCCTGGTTTCAATTCTTTAGAATCTCCTGCATCTACAACTACTTTCAGTCCGAATACTCTGTCGTTTTCTTCGATGAAATCTAGTTTGTGCTCTAGACTTCCTTCCAAGAACTGAGTATCTCCTGCATCTACGATTTCCACTTTTGTCATCATCTGTCTTACGATAATTTCAAAGTGTTTATCATCGATTTTCACCCCTTGAAGACGGTATACCTCTTGGATTTCGTTCACGATGTATTCCTGAACCGCAGTAGGCCCTTTGATTGCCAAGATATCGTCTGGTGTGATCGCCCCATCAGAAAGCGGATCTCCTGCTCTCACGAAGTCATTTTCCTGAACGATAATCTGGCTAGAAAGTTTCACTAGATATTTTCTAATTTCTCCTGTTCTAGACTCTACGATAAGCTCTCTGTTACCTCGCTTGATTTTTCCGTAAGATACCACACCATCTATCTCTGTTACTACAGCTGGGTTAGAAGGGTTTCTCGCTTCAAACAATTCGGTAACTCTCGGTAGACCTCCCGTGATATCCCCTGCTTTTGCAGACTTTCTAGGGATTTTTATCAAGATTTTACCAGCTTTGATTTTTTCTCCATCATTTACCATCAAGTGAGCTCCCACTGGCAAGTTGTAAGCTTTTTGCTCTACACCTTTAGAATCTACCACTCTCAATGTAGGAACGGCTTTTTTGTCTCTTGATTCTGAAATTACTTTCTCCTCGAAACCTGTCTGCTCGTCTATTTCCAATTGGAAAGTTCTACCTTGGATGATATCTTCATATTCTATCTTACCTGTAGTTTCCGCGATGATAACGGCGTTATATGGATCCCATTTACAGATGAGGTCTCCTTTTTTCACTTTATCCCCTGGCTTCACAGAAAGAACAGCACCATAAGGGATGTTTGCTACCATGATAGGTGTTCTTGCTTCATTATCAGCCACTAAACGGAATTCCGTAGAACGAGATACAACCACTTCAGTTTTGTTTCCGTTTTCATCTTCTGATGTGATGGTTCTTACCTCATCCATTTCTACGATACCATCTCTTCTCGCTGTGATGGAAGGATTTACAGAGACA
>JABCOA020000150.1 GCA_013333875.2 Flavobacteriaceae bacterium
CATCCTCAGCAACGATATTCGCCACTCTGTTCAGTTTTAAAAGCTTTACTTTTAATTGTTCAACATCAACAGGTCGTTTGTGTTCATCATATACATTCAACACACGCAATCCGCCGCCTCCCCCAGGCTGAGCTGCGAACTGAGCGGATAAAAACAACAAAATAAAAACAATAATATTTCTCATAATTTTCAATTTTCTATAAACAAAAGTAAACTGCCTTTATCGTATTTTATGGATATTTCATCGGTATCTGCCCTGTTTCTCGTGCCTATTCTCTCCATCAGTGAAAGGCTCTCTCCCCTCAGCTCCCAGTGAAGCCCTTGGGTAAAGATATTTTCAGCCGTCGGAAAAGGAAGCAGCGAAACCATTTTTCCTTTTACTTTCCGAATGGTAAAATCATTTGGAATAAAGAAATAAGTGGAATAATCATCAAAAAAACTAATTTCCAGTTCTTCCCTAAACAAATAAGCCGTATGAATATTCCCCAAAAAGTGGTCTTGCTCGCGCCCACTTGCTCCATAAACATCCACTTTTTTTATTCCTTTTTCTACGATGATTTCCAGTGCTTTATGAAAATCTGTTTTATTTTGATCTGGCGTATGGACAAATTTACCCTGATAAATAGCCTCATCCGCTCCCGTGTGAGAATCAAAATCCCCTGAAATAAAGGTAAGTTTCTCCAATGGGAAATTTTTCTCCTTTAAATAATGAAAAGCCCCATCCGTACACGCTATCAGCTGATAATCAGCCAATGAAGGCAGTGTTTTGGGAGGCTCACCATTGATAAAAAGCAAAGCTCTGGACATTATCTCTCTCTCTTGAAAAAGGAATCCACGAATTCTTCTCCGTTGAACAACTGCAAATCCTCCATTCCTTCGCCCACGCCGATGTATTTCACAGGAATTTGGAACTGGTCTGAAATCCCGATAACCACACCGCCTTTCGCTGTTCCATCAAGCTTGGTCACAGCAAGTGCATTTACTTCTGTCGCCGCTGTAAACTGCTTCGCTTGTTCAAAAGCATTCTGCCCTGTAGAGCCATCCAAAACCAAAAGCACTTCATGCGGAGCATCTGGAACGATTTTCTGCATCACTCGTTTGATTTTAGAAAGCTCATTCATCAGATTGATTTTATTATGAAGCCTTCCTGCCGTGTCTATAATGACTACATCTGCATTCTGTGCAACAGCCGACTGCAATGTATCAAACGCCACAGAGGCAGGGTCACTGCCCATTCCCTGTTTCACAATAGGAACGCCTACCCTCTCACTCCAGATTACAAGCTGGTCTACTGCCGCCGCACGGAATGTATCCGCCGCACCCAGCACCACTTTTTTCCCTTGGGTTTTGAACTGATGGGCTAATTTTCCTATCGTGGTCGTCTTCCCTACGCCATTCACACCGACTACCATGATGACATATGGATTCTTGGTTTCATCAATATTTCCTGTTTTAGAGTGTGGATTCTCCAGCAGTAGAGCAGAGATTTCTTCCCTAAGGATTTTATCAAGTTCAGCCGTATTTACATATTTGTCTCTGGCTGCCCTTTCCTCTATTCTTTGAATAATTTTAATAGTCGTAGCTGCTCCTACATCCGATGCGATGAGGATTTCCTCCAAATCATCCAAAACCTCATCATCCACCTTGGATTTTCCTATGACAGCTTTGGTAATTTTATCAAAAAAACCTTGTCTGGACTTTTCTAAACCTTTATCCAGCGTTTCTTTTTCTTCTTTCTTAAAAATATTTTTAAACCAACTCATCTTCTATTTTTTAAATTCAAAATTATTTCCCCAAATGTAAGTATTTTTAGGTTTAATAAAAACAAAAACTACCCAGAAAATTTTGGGTAGTTTTATATTTCTTTTGCAGAAATGATGTTTATTTTTTCAAATAAGCATCTACTTCATCTGCATTCATTACTTTTTCTTCAAAAATGTAAGCTCCAGTTTTAGGAGATTTTACCATTTTTACTACTTTTGTCATCTTTTTAGATGAACCATCTTTTAGGGACGCTACTACTTTTTTTGCCATCGCTAATAATCTTTATAGTTATTTAATCTCCTTATGAACTGTATATTTCTTTAGAACTGGATTGTATTTCTTAAGCTCCAATCTCTCAGTAGTGTTCTTCTTGTTTTTCGTAGTGATATATCTGCTCATTCCAGGCATACCGCTCTCTTTATGTTCTGTGCACTCAAGAATAACTTGAACTCTGTTTCCTTTCTTTGCCATTTTCTTAATTATTTAATAAATCCATTTCTAACAGCTCTTTCCAAAGCTTCTTCGATCCCAATCTTGTTAATAACTCTCAATCCATGAGCAGACACTCTCAATGTGATGTGTCTATCCTGCTCTGGAAGGTAAAACTTCTTCTCAAGAAGGTTGATTTCGAACCTTCTTTTCGTCTTGTTGTTAGCGTGAGACACATGGTTTCCTACCATTGCACGCTTCCCTGTAATTTGACAAATTCTTGACATATCTATATGCTCTAATAATTATTTCTACTTTATAATTTTGCAAAATAACAGCTTTTTTTTCGAACTCGCAAATTTTTATTACTATTATTTTTTAATTTTTCTAAAAATTGATAATATAAACATGCTGAACATCATCACAATAGAAATTTTAGACAACAGGTCGCCTATCCTGTTGTAAATAGTCTCCTTTTCGTACAGCTGAACATCCGCTGTCAGTGCATTTTTCTCATTGTAAAGCGTGTGCGCAAGGATATCTCCACGGGCGTTGATATGCGCAGAAATCCCACCATTAGCCGAACGAGCGACTTCTCTTCGGTTTTCTATGGCACGAAGTCTGGCATACGCCAAAAGCTGCTGATGCCCCTGCGATGCACCCCACCAAGAGTCGTTGGTGATGACACCGAGAAAGTTTGCACCATTTTTCACATAATCGGTCACAAATTCGCCATAAATACTTTCGTAACAGATTATGGGCGCGATTTTCCCTTTGTTGTAAGGATTAGCAAAAACCTTTCGTTCCTTGTCCGTTCCGAGCGAAGCTATCGTCCCGCCGAAATTTAACATAGCATCACCCAAAATAGGTTTAAGGACATTCATATAAGGGAAAATTTCCACACCTGGGACAAGTTTTCCTTTGTGATAAATCTGAATTTCTTCCTCTGGAACAACCTGTAATGCTGAATTAAAACTATCCACCCAGAACCCCTGCTTATCGTAAAAAGTAGCACTTTCTGGCTTTTCTTCATCATTATTATAAATCTTATGAGTAGAAACTCCGCCCATAAAAACTGACTTCGGATGAGTTTTCAGAAAATTCTCCACCATGTGGATAGACTGGCTGTTATGAAGCCCTTTCTCGGAAAGTCCGCCATAGCCAGGGAAAGAAGTCTCAGGCGAGAGATAAAAATCTATTTTAGAAGAGTTTTCAGCCAAAGAAAAAAGCTCCTGTACTATCTGAAGGCTGTCTTTTTGGTATTTTTCGTGATAAGGATCTAAATTCGGCTGAAGCATCATAACGCGGACTTTTCCCATTGGTTTTTCATCAAACTGATGATATTTAAATAAAGAAATCATCATCGGCAAAGCAATCAGTCCCAAAACTACAACAGAGGTTTTAACCAAAAACCTTTTCTCAGCCAACCATATTTTAACAATATAAAAAATCAAGGCATTGAGCGTTAAAATCCAGAAACTTCCTCCCGTAGCGCCCAAAGTATCATACCACTGTATGAGCTGAGGATAGTCTGCAAAGGAGTTACCAAGGTTCAGCCAAGGCCAAGTAAACTCCCACGCCATATGGAAATATTCAAAACTCATCCATACAAACACGAAAAAAGCCAGTCCCAAAGGAAGTTTTTTGCCTTTTTTATACCAATGATAAAGCTGAAAAGCCGTGGACATCAGCAGGGAATTGACCAAAACAGGGAAAACCACTGCCATAAGGGCAGGACTGCCATCTGGATTTTGTGAATTATAAAGCCAACCTGTAGTTATGATATTCCAAATGATAAAAGCAAGATACGAACAGCCAAAAACTGCCCAGCCTTTTCTTTTTATATCCGATTGAGAAATGTTTTCTTCCACAAATAACAAAGGGACAAACGCCACAAAAATAAAAAACGGAATACCGTAAGTAGGCCACGAAACCGACAGCAATATGCCCGACAAAACCGCGCAAAAAAGATTTTTCATACTTTATAATTTCAAGGGCAAAAATACTTATTTTTGCTAAAATCTCGGTTTTTGTATGATTTTTAGGAAAATTTATCGCATTTTTATCTTTCCTTACACTATTTTTATGCTGTATCTGATGTTCCTCGGATTTGGGAGGGAGCAGCACGAAGCGAATATTGTAAGGCTTTTACCATTTGTTTCCACGATTCTTTTTGTTCAAAACACCACTTCTTGGGAAAGCATCATTATCAATCTTTTTGGAAATATCATCATGTTCATTCCTTTTGGGTTTTTAGGCTGGCTGAATGCGAAATATTTTAGTTTTAAAAAGCTTATTGTGGATTTTTTATCAACTTTAATCATCGTGGAAGCCCTACAATACCTCACAAGGCTCGGTGTTTTTGATATTGATGACTTGGCGCTAAATTCCCTCGGTGTATGGATAGGATTTCAGATGAGAAAATTTATTGATAATTTTAAGTTTTAAAGAATTTTCAAGGTTTTATTTCTTACTAAAAAAAGATGTAAATTTGTGTCCATTAAAATATAATGAAATGAGATTTAGACTACTACATTTTGTTTTTTTCTTTGTGTTTATGCACTCTTTCGCACAATATAAACCGATAGACACGGCAGACTATGCGCAGAGAAAAGAATTCCTAAACCAGCTGAAAACCAAAAACGAAGCCCTGATAAAATCCCTAAAATCCAGATACACAGGAAAAACGGGAAAAGAACTGGAAAAATTCTACCGAGAGTTTTACAAAGATTTTGAGAAAGAGATTAAAGACAAGGACTATTCCTTTAATTCTAATTTTAAAATTAAGCTGGAAAAAATCCTATTAAACCTAAAAAAGAAAAATCCACAAATCCCAGACAATCTGAACATTTTGGTTGCTAAAAACAACAAGCCAAATGCCTTCTGCCTTGGCGATGGGACTTTCGTGGTAAATATGGGACTTTTTAATGTGCTGGACAATGAAGCGCAAGTAGCGAGCGTCCTCAGCCACGAACTTGCCCATTACTTACTAG
>JABCOA020000151.1 GCA_013333875.2 Flavobacteriaceae bacterium
AGGAATTATAGGCCCTACAAAGGCAAGTATGATAGCCTGTATAGAACCCGTGGTAGCTACGATATGTTCTGTAGTATTTTTAGGAAATCCTTTTTCCTTTTTGGATGCGATAGGGTTTGCTTTTATATTATCCACGGTGTTTATTGTAGCATATATTTCGGATAGAGAAAATAAAAAAAATACCACTCAATAAGTGGTATTTTTGTTTTATTTCACGCCTTTTTCTTTCATGGCTTTATTTAGTGGTTTTAGGATGGCTACTCCCAGTAGGGTAGCGATGAGCAGCAGGGCGAAATTTACCCAGAAGAAATTAGCTTTGTCTTCGTAGCTGTACCACATACTTGCTAGTATACCAGAGAGTTTGTTCCCTATCGATGTAGAAAGGAAAAATCCTCCCATCATCAGCGCTGTAATTCTCGGCGGAGAAAGTTTAGAAACCAAAGAAAGTCCCATAGGAGACAGACAGAGTTCGCCTATTGTGATGATTCCATAAGCAGCAAACAGCCAAAGCGGTGATACTTTGGAAGCGCCATTTTCTCCTGCATATACAGCAGCTACCATCACAAGACAGCTGAGAGCCGATAGGAATAATCCCAAAACTATCTTTGTAGGAGTAGAAGGCTCTTTGTCTTTTCTACGAAGCATCATAAAGAATCCTACCACTACTGGTGTAAGGGCAATGACCCAAAAAGGATTGATAGACTGGAACAGCTCCGTATTGTAGAGATACACTTTTTTGTCTGGATCGGCTTCCAGTTCTGCTTTTTGTTCCTTGCTTATATTTTTGAAATAAATGTCTTTTCCTTGTTCTTTTTTAGGTTTTCCATCTTCATCTTTTACAGTTTGGAACTGATTGTCATGAACTGCAACTTCCTTTGTATTGTAGTCTTTTGTATCCACCAAATAGATGCTTTCCAAAGGTTTTTCTAAAGCAGTAGGAACACTTCTGTCTGTGTAGTAATTTGCCCAACGGGTAAGGGCAGTTCCGTTTTGTTTAAATACAGCCCAGAACATCATACTCACTGCGAATATCGCCAACAAGGCTCCGATAGGTTTCTTGTCCTCTGCGTTTGCACTGATGTAAATAAAAACATAGAATAAAATAACAGGAATACACGCAAATATAAAGGCATCCGTAGAATCCGACCCAAAGATATTCCCAGGAATTACCCAGCCGATAGCTCCCGCGATGATGGCAGGAAGGAACACTTTTACCAATATGGAACTGATAGTGGTATCGCCCTCTTGGACAGGTTTCATTACATTGGCATGAACGACATGTTTTTTACCAATAGAGAAAATAATCAGCCCTAAAAACATTCCTACACCAGCCGTCACGAAAGCCTCGCCCCAGCCGTATTTATTTCTCATATAAGCCGCGATGATGTTGCATACAAAAGCCCCGATATTTATCCCCATGTAGAAGATGTTGTATCCTGCATCTTTATTGGCTTTATACTTGTCATCAGAATAGAGATTTCCTAAAAGCGTAGAAATACTCGGTTTAAAGAATCCGTTACCCACGATTATCAGCCCCATGGATACATAGAACATGGATACATCTTTGAAAAGTCCTAAACCAATGTATCCCAGTCCCATAAGCGCCCCACCGATGTAAATCGCCTTGATGTATCCCAGCAGTCTGTCTGCAAGAAACCCACCAAGAAACGGCGTAAGGTAGGTAAGGGCAATGAATGTCCCGAAGATGTCATCAGCATGTTTGCTATCAAAGGCAAGACCGCCCTTGTCAGCATCAATCATATACAACACGAAGATTCCTAAAATCAAATAATAACCAAATCTTTCCCACATTTCTGTGAAGAAGAGATAGGGCAAACCTTTTGGATGTTTGTTTTTCATAATTTTTCAACTAAAAGGCAAATATAGAGATAATTTAATAACTTCTTTTGTATATAATGCATATTTTTTACCTTTGCATAAATAAAAAATTATGAAAAATATATTGTTGTCCTTAGGTCTTGCATCAGTATTGTTTTCTTGTTCTAAACAAAATAATACAGTAATAGTTGATAATCCCACAGACAAGGCAATTTCCTTTGAAGTAGATGGGAAACCATATAAAATGGAGCCAAACTCTACACAAAATATTGAACTTGAAAACGGAAACCATACTCTGAAAACTCCAGAAGGAAAAGAAATCAACTTTGAAAAAAGTGAATGGCAGACAGAATCTATTATTAACCCTACTAATTCTGAATATGTCCTTTATACAGAGGCTTACACGGATATTCCTTTTGAACAAAATAGAATGTACCAAATGAGGTTTAAGAATGTGAAAGTAGATGGAAAAACATACTACGCGCCGATAGAAATCACAGGCGGCTACTATATTCCTCATAGAGATGGTGCTCCATGGAAATTTGGTCTAGATGAAGATTTTACAGAGACGATAGACATTAAGAATTATCAAGAAGGTTCTACATATAATATGATGATTTCTAAAATCTATCGTAAGAAAGATTTTGTGAAAAAACATGCCGATGAGGTTGTAGAATAAGTATAATCATCAAATAGATAACAAAAATGGTCTATTATTTCCGTGTAGAATACAAAAGTTATTACAACATAGAAATTCCAGATTTGCTCTGTCCGCTTAGTGGAAAGATGGAACCTATGCGCTTGGTTTTATACCAAAAAGAAGTAGAAACTTTACTGAGTAAACAATATGTAAAAAAGCCATCAGGAGTGTTCTTTAGAATATCTGATAATAAAGATATTCCCGCATCTAAGTGGACTTCTGAAATGGAGGCTTTTTTCGAACAGCAAAAAGCAGCAAATCCTGTTCCTAAAAAAGGACTGAAAGTAAGCTGGCCTGGGAAGTTCATCATAGGGTTTGCAATAATTCTTATATTGGCATTTTTTGGTTGGTTAGGCTATACACTTTTTATAAAAAAGCCAATGCAAGAGAATGCAAAAGCAGAATTATTACAACTCCCTAAAAAAGGCGAGCAGTATAGAGTAGGTGTTCCTGTGACCAATTATGATTCAAACGGAAAAGCCACCTCCAAAGGCTCGGATATGAGATGGGTAGAAGTGCAGGAGGTAAATTCTGCTGACAGCATCTGTGTTATCAAATTGATGGAAGAGCTTTCTTATGGAGCGGTCATAGAACCGCATGTTCAGAAAGCGCAGAAGGATGAAAAAACATTTGTTACTAAATTTAAGATTCTTTCTGATAACGAAATAGAATTTGCAGTAAAAGATGGAGAAGGCTTTAATGCAAGGACTTATGGGAGTTTGGATAATGTAAAACGATAAATATTTAAAATTATATTTTTATGAGCAACGAGAACAAAAACGAAACAGATGAAAAATTCATCGAGAGAAGTATGTATGAGAACAAATCAAGTAAAAACCCTTTGCTTCCTCTTTTAGGAAGTTTGGTGCTTGCAGTTGGGGTTTTAGGTTTTGGGATTTATTACTATTTAGAACTTGTAAAATGGGAGAAAGAAGGAGGAACTATCAAGATGAATAGACTTGTCAGTCTTCTGTATGATTTAGGAGGGTCTATTACAGTTTTGCTGCTTTTTGTGGGATCAGCACTTTATCTTGCTTATGCAGGGTATAACAGCTATAAGAACAAGAAAGGAGAATAAATAAAAAAGCCAGAAACTTTTCTGGCTTTTTCGTTTGTTATAGATTATTTAAAATAAAATCTGTCATCTTTTGGTGTAGGTGCAGTCTTGTATTTCCACCATATATTCCATGGTTTTTGTCTGGATAGGTCATGAACTCAAATTCTTTGTTTTTCTGAATAAGAGCTTCCGCCATTTCTACTGCATTTTGATAATGGACATTGTCATCCGCTGTTCCGTGGATTAGTAGGTATTTGCCTTTCATTAAATCAGCAAAATTGATTGGTGAATTTTCATCGTATCCTTGTGGGTTCTCTTGTGGCGTTTGTAGATATCTTTCAGTGTAGATCGTATCGTAATAACGCCAAGTGGTTACTGGTGCCACAGCGATTCCTACCTTGAAAACATCTGCTCCTTTGGTCATCGCCAGACTTGCCATATATCCTCCAAAACTCCATCCGAATATCCCAATTCGCCCAGCATCTACATAGCTCTGTGAACCGATCCACTGTGCAGCAGCGATTTGGTCTTCTATCTCGTATTTTCCTAAATTCTTGTAAGTTGCTTTCTTATACTTCGTTCCACGATAGCCCGTTCCACGCCCATCTACACAAAGCACAATGTATCCTTTTTGAGCCAAAAGGTTAAACCAAATAGCGTTTCTGCCGTCCCAAGCGTTATTTACTTGTTGGGAACCAGGACCAGAGTATTGGAACATCAGCACAGGATATTTTTTGTTAGGCGAGAAGTCTTTGGGTTTTATCATCCAAGCGTTCATCTGGTCGCCGTTTTTGTTTGGAATTTGAAAAAATTCTTTAGTTACGAAACCATCCGACTGTAATTTTTTCAGCGCTGAATTATTATTCTGTAATTCTCGCAGAGTTTTTCCGTTAAAATCCCTCAAAGTGTAAGTGTTCGGCTGTTCTGCGGAAGAATGTGTGTTGATAAAATATTGGAAAGACTTGCTGAAATCAGCATTATTAGTTCCATTTAATTCAGAAACTATCTGCTTTTTCCCTGTTTTGATGTTTGTTTTGCTCACCACTCTGTTGGTGCTGCCTTTTTCGGTAGTCTGCACCAAGATTTCAGAATTTTTAGGGTTAAAACCATAGTAGTCAGTGATTTCCCAGTTGTCTTTGGTGATTTGTTTTTTCAGTTTTCCGTCGGGCGTGTACCAGTAAAAATGTCTGAAACCATCTCTTTCCGAAGCCCAAAGGAAAGAATTGTCCTCCAAAAATTCCAAAGAAAGATTGTCCGTTTCTATCCAAGCGGCATCCGTTTCGGTTAGGATTTTCGTGGCAGAATAGTTTTTAGTATTTATCTTGATGATTTCCAGTTTGTTCTGATGTCTGTTGGAAGTCGCTATCGCAATTTCATTAGGCTGCGCAGTCTGGAAAACCTGTGGAATATAATAAGTTTCAAAGTTAGCAAGATTGATTTGCGTGGATTTATTCAGGTTTAAATCATAGGCGTATACCGAAACTTTTGAGTTTTCTTCTCCAGCTTTCGGATATTTGAAACGAAAATCCTGCGGATACAGATTTCCATTGAAAACCTGCATGTTCATTTCTTTTACTTGGCTTTCATCAAATTTCACGAAAACCAGACTTTCGCTGTTTTTAGCCCATTGGTACATGTCTGCATGCCCAAATTCTTCCTCATACACCCAGTCTGCCAGTCCGTTGATGATTTTATTTTTCTCACCATCGAAAGTGATTTGTGTGATTTTTTCTGAACTGAGGTCTTGATAATAAAGATTGTTCCCAGAGATAAAAGCCACAAACCTTCCGTCAGGAGAGAATTTAGGCTCCTGAACCCAGTTTCCGTTGTTTAGGGCAGTTATTTTTCCGTTTTTACTGAGATTTACCACATGGTATTTTCCTAGGAAAGAATGGCGGTAGATGGGCTGTTGTTCGTTCAGAACCAGCACTTTACTCTCATCGTGAGAAAATGTATAGTCCTGTATCTTAGCCTCTAAGATGGTTTCTATTTTTTTTCCTGTTTTATAGGAATATTTTACGATTCCATCTTTTTCCAGAACAGTGTAGTGTTCTCCATCGTTCATGGAGTTTATCCCATAGATATACTCGGTTCTGTAATACCCTGAGTGTATTTTATTTAAAGTGATTTCCTGCGCAGAGTTCAGCGTAAAGACACTAAAAACGACACAAGAGATTAGTTTTTGATATAAAATCTTCATTTTAGATAAATTTTAGAAAGTTGCCCAAAGATAATGATTCTTTAGAAGAAATTTAAGAAAACTTAATATAAGTTTAACTTTTACGGACTTAACCTTGACTAAAAAAACGAATCAAATAAATAGAAAATCGTAAAAATATAGAAGATTATGAAAAAGTTAGTTTTAAGTTTAGCATTAGTCGGAGCATTTGGTTTTGCATCAGCGCAAGAAGCTCCAAGGGAACATGACTGCCATCGTCCAGAACAAAGAAAAATGGAAAGAGGTAAAGAAGGCAGAGGAAAAAGATTAGAAGAACTAAATCTTTCCGAAAAACAAACAAAACAGCTGGAAGAACTTCGTAAAGAGCACAGAGCAGAAAAGGAAAAACTTCATGAGAAGCATCAGCGAAAACTCAAAAAAATCCTGACACCTGAGCAGTATGAAAAATGGCAATCCAACCACCCAAAGAGAAAGGATGAAAGGAAAATGCCGCCTCCACCTATAGAACAGCCATAAATAAAAGGAAATTAAAAACAAAAAGCAGAAATCTATATTTCTGCTTTTTTATGTTTAAAATATTTTACTAATCAGCCTTAGTAGCAGTGAGTTTTCCGTGCTCTATACCTTTCACAGAAATTAGGCTGTTGGCAAGTTCTATCAAAGTAGAAGATTTTCCTTTCACAGCGATAATCTCCATGCACAAATCATGCTCCAAATGGAAGTGCAGAGAAGACAAGATATTGTCATGATATCTATGCTGGATGTTGGTCAGTTTATTTACCAATTCCCTTCTATGGTGGTCAAACACCAAAGTGATAGAGCCCGCCACTATGGCATCATTGTCCCATTTTTCTGAGACTAAACTCTTGTTAATCAGATATCTGATAGCTTGAGAACGATTTTTAAACAAATTCTCCTCAGCATATTTATCTAATGCCTCCAAAAGGTCTTCTTCCAGAGAAACTCCAAAACGAACAATGCCCATATCTAAATAGTATTTAAAAGTTATAACAAATATAGTGATTTTCATCAATAGAAATAATATTTTTTATTAAAAAAATGTTATTATTTCATTATTTTTGCGACAAATCTTTTGATAATGACCAAAAAACAAAGAGCCGATTTTGTGAGAAAAGAGCTGGACAAACTCTATCCCACAGTTCCTATTTTCCTGCACCATACAGATGCCTATACGCTGTTGGTGGCGGTGGCTCTTTCGGCGCAGACTACGGATAAAAAAGTGAACGAAATCACTCCTGAGCTTTTCCGAGTTGCAGGAACGCCCCAAGCCATGGCAAGGCTGGAAGTAGCAGAAATAAAGGATTTAATAAAAGAAATCGGCCTCTCAAACACCAAAGCCAAAAACCTGAAAGGCATGGCAGAAATGCTGCTCAGGGATTATGAAGGCGTGGTGCCGCAGACTTTTGAGGAATTAGAAAAACTCCCAGGTGTAGGACACAAAACAGCCTCTGTAGTGATGAGCCAGTGGTTTGGTTTCCCAGCGTTTCCTGTGGATACGCATATTCATCGGCTGATGAAACTTTGGAAATTGACAGAAGGCAAAAATGTAGTCCAAACCGAAGCCGATGCCAAAAAACTTTTCCCTCAGAAAGATTGGAATAAACTACATTTGCAGATTATTTCCTATGGAAGAGAATATTCTCCAGCGAGGAACTGGAGTTTAGAAAAAGATTTTATCACAAGACAAATGTTTGAAAAATAAATGACACCGAAAGTTTCCATCATTACGCCATCTTATAACTCTTCAGAATTTATAGAAGAGACCATAAAGTCCGTTCTTGACCAGACTTTCCAAGATTGGGAGTGGCTGATTACTGATGATAAATCAAGTGATAATACGGCTGAAATCATCAAAAAATATAACGACCCAAGAATAAAACTACAAATCCTTGAACAAAATGGCGGCGCAGGAAACGCACGGAACAAAAGTCTTGAAAGGGCTTCGGGAAGATATATCACCTTTTTGGATAGTGATGATTATTGGGAGCCTTTGTTTTTGGAACGCATGGTTGGTTTTATGGAAGAAAATAAAGCCGAATTAGCCTATTCCAGTTATGCCCGATGTGATGAGCATTTAGTTCCCATCCTCAAAGATTTTCAAGCAGATGTAGAGGTTACTTTTGATAATTTATTGAAAACTTGTCGCCTTTCTCTGCTGTCATCCATGTATGACAGCCAGCGGGTGGGAAAATTCTTTTTTCCGATAGGAAGCAAGAGGGAAGACCATGTGATGTGGCTGAATTTGTTAAAGAAAATCCCTGTGGGAAAGCCTCTCCGTGAGACTTTGGCTAAATACAGAATGCGCGAAGGTAGCGTTTCCCGAAAGAAAAAAGACATCATAAAAGACCAATATTTGGTGTATAGGGAATTTATGGGATTTTCGGTGGTAAAGTCCTTGTATTACACCTGTCTATGGGCAGTGAATGGTTTTATGAAATATTCTAAATGGTTCAAAGGATGAAACCTTTCCATTTCAAACAATTCAGCATTTTGCAGGACAAAAATGTGTTCCGAGTGGGAACAGATGGTGTTTTACTTGGCGCTTTGGCATCCTGTGAGGCGGCTCTTAGGGTGTTGGAAGTGGGTACAGGAACGGGACTGATTTCTTTGATGACTGCACAGCGAAATCCCAGAGCCGAGATTTTAGCACTTGATATCAATGAAAAAGCGGAGGAGCTGGCAGGGCAGAATTTTAGCAATTCGCCGTTTAGAGACAGACTTAGAGCCGAACTTTTTGACTTTAAAAATTATATTTCCGAAGAAAAATTTGATTTAATTCTCTCTAATCCGCCTTATTTTGAGCGGATGGATTCCTCTCAAAAAGATGTTTTGGCGCGGCAGCAGGTGGAGCTTAATTTTGAGCAGTTGATACAGAATTCTTCGGCGTTGCTTACTGAAAATGGATTGTTTTCGGTGATTATCCCAAAATCATCAGAGGCTTTTTTTATAGAAAAATGTGTGAATTTTGCACTGAAACTTAGGCGAAGAGTGGTAGTGCGCGGAACTCCACAAGCGGAAGCAAAACGCTGTGTGCTGGAGTTTTCTTTTTGTGAGGGAAAGGTTCAGGAGGAAGAACTTGTTTTAGAAGTTTCGCCACGGTGCTACTCGGATGAATATCTGCAGCTTACGAGAGATTTTCATGTCTTTGAGAAGAAGTAGGGAATATAAAACATCTATGTTTTGTTTCTTTGTTTTCTAGCACTTAATAATATTTTTATCATTGGATGAATTATTCCCCAGCAAATCAGAAATACAATGGTTTGTAATATAAAAATAGAAGAAAAAGATAAATCTACCGTTGCTAAACCAAATAAAAGTATATTCACAGGTAAGGTAAATATAACCAAAAGAAGCCAAAGAGGGTGTTCGTGGCTGAAGCCAAATGTCTGGAATTTAGGAAAACTTACAAGTACAACCATAGTCCCTAGTAGCACATATATTAGACTTATACCAAAAGATAGAAGTAATAATTTTCTGTTTTTCATTCACATAAAAATTCTGTTGAGGTTAATAGTCCACTTTTGAAATAGAATTCAGCATAGCATTTATCTTGCTCTTGGGCATCGCATAAAGTATCAAAATAATAGACTAATACTTCTGCATCATTGATAAATCTTTTTTCATTGGGTTCTCCAAAAACATTGATAAATTTTTCTTTTGAAGAGTGGTTTAGGTTGTGTTTTGCTATTAGTTCAATGGCGAGGTTCTCTGTTCTTAGTTTTAGACAGCCATTTTGGTCTTTTTTCCAGTCATTGATAATCACTACATTTTGTTTAGGTTTATCTTTAAATAATTTTTTTAAAAATATACCTGTGGCTAATAGTCCTAATCCTATAATGATATATTTAATTATATTATTTTTCATCTAAATCAGAGGTGTTCATTAGTTTGGAGCAGAAATGATTTTGTTGGTTTCTTCTATGAAATCCAAAATCTGTTCTCCGCCCAGTTTTTTCTCTGCTGAGGTGACAAAAATATTGGGTAGTTCTTCCCAAGTTTCTAAAAGAATTTTCTTGTATTCTGCGACGCTTTTTTCTGCGGCAGCTTGGGTTTTCATCTTGTCTGATTTAGTGAAGATGATGGAAAAAGAAATTTGGTTTTCTCCGCACCATTCTATAAATTCCAAATCTATTTTCTGCGGCAGGTGGCGGATATCTACCAAAACAAACAAATGAACGAGGTTTTCTCTGTTGAGAATATAGTTGGTAATCAGCTTTTCAAAATCTTTTCTCTGCGATTTAGAAACTCTTGCGTAGCCGTAGCCAGGTAGGTCGGTAAGATACCATTCTTCATTGACCAAAAAATGATTGATAAGCTGTGTTTTCCCTGGTGTCTGCGAGGTTTTCGCTAAGTCTTTTTGGTTCATCAGGGCGTTTATCAGAGAGGATTTTCCTACATTACTTCTCCCGATGAAAGCGTATTCTGGGAGATTGGGTTCTGGGCAGTCCTGCCATTTTTGGCTGCTTTTTACGAATGAAACAGATTTTATTTTCATTTCTAAATTTTGTATTTGAAAAATGGAAGCTAGCAACTAACTTCCATTTGTTAAACTTTATCTTTTAACCAGTTGTAGAGAATTCCATTAAATTCCTCTGGTTTTTCCATCATCGCGGCGTGTCCGCATTGGTCTATCCAAAACAGTTCTGAATTAGGTATCAGCCTGTTCATTTCTATGGCCACATCTGGCGGAGTTACATTATCTTGTTTTCCCCAGATGATGCAGGTAGGACATTTGATGTTAGGCAGTTCATTCTGCATATTGTGTTTGATGGCGCTTCTTGCCAGCATTACTGTTTTTATGCCTTTCATTCGGTCATTTACGATGCTGAAAACTTCATCTACAAGCTCATCTGTAGCTACATCAGGGTTATAAAAAACTTCTTGAGTTTTTCTTTTGATGTATTCTTTGTCGCTTTTTCTAGGGAAACTATCTCCGAAAGAACGCTCATAAAGCCCTGAACTTCCTGTAAGAACAAGAGAATGAACATATTCTGGACGAGCCAAAGTAAGTATAAGTCCTATATGTCCTCCCATGGAGTTTCCTACCACAGTAACAGGTTTCCCAATTTCCTGTTTGATGAATTTTCCTACGAACTTAGAGATAGCTGTGAGATTGGTATTTAGCACAGGTAAGTCATAGATAGGCAACTGTGGGACAAATACTTTGAAGCCTTTGTCAGCAAAGAATTCAGCCATTTCCTCGAAATTACTGAGTCCTCCCATAAGCCCATGCAGAAGAACCATAGGATGGCCTTCTCCTTTCTCTATGAAGTGATACTTTTTATCTTTTTTTGTCTTAAAAATCATACCAATACTCACAAAAGTAATCGCAAAGATATTAAATAAAAATGTAAAAAATAGGTTTTATCTCAAAAAAAATGAATATTTACTACCGAAATCATTTTATCATAAGATATAACTTATCCACATGAAAGATAAAATTAGATTTGTTTTAAAAAAATATCTATAATTTTGTAAACTTATAGTATATAAAAGTAAGTTAGAAATGTATCATAAACCTGTTTTACTCGCAGAAAGTGTAGATGCCTTAGTAAATAATCCTGATGGCGTATATGTAGATGTTACCTTCGGTGGAGGAGGGCATTCTCGTGAGATTTTGTCCAGACTTTCTGAAAAGGGCAGGTTGTTTAGTTTTGACCAAGATTCTGATGCGTTAAATAATGCGATAGAAGATTCTAGATTTACTTTAATCAATCAAAATTTTAGGTTTTTAGAAAATTCTTTATTGATGTATGGAGTGAATCAAGTGGATGGGATTTTGGCTGATTTAGGAGTGTCGTCTCATCAGTTTGACCAAGCTGAACGCGGATTTTCTATCAGAAGTGATGCCCCTTTGGATATGCGTATGAACAATATGCAAAGCCTTGATGCTCAAAGTGTAGTCAATGATTATGAAGAAGAGCTTTTGGCGGATATTTTCTACTATTATGGAGAGCTGAGAGAAGCGAGGAAACTAGCGAGGGAAATTGTTAATAAAAGGAAATCTGCAGATATAAAGACAACGGAAGATTTGAAAAAAGTATTTTCGTATGTTCCTGCACATAAGAGCAATAAGTTTTTTGCGCAGGTTTTTCAAGCAATAAGAATAGAAGTCAATCAAGAGCTGGATGCGCTGAAAGAAATGCTGGTGCAGTCCTCTAATGTATTGAAAAAAGATGGTCGGCTGGTGATTATTTCTTACCATTCTTTAGAAGATAGGTTGGTTAAGAAATTTTTGAAGAACGGAATGTTCGAAGGGGAGCCAGAGCGAGATGTTTATGGAAATTATCAAAAAGTTTTTGAGCTTCCATATAGAAAAGCGATAGTTCCTACGGAAGAAGAAATAGAAGATAACTCACGGGCAAGAAGTGCAAAAATGCGTGTCGGGATAAAACTTTAAATAAAGAAATGGCAAAAAGAAAACATCATCACCCTTCAAGGAAATTCACCGCAATGGATCTTCTGAAAGGAAACTTCCTGAATAAGGAAGAGGTGAAGCAGCATTATAAATATATTTTGTTTTGCTTCGTGCTTTTGATGATTATGATTTTTACCAA
>JABCOA020000152.1 GCA_013333875.2 Flavobacteriaceae bacterium
GCATATTTTTGTACAAAAATCTCCTGCTCATCGGTAATTCCAGTAGAAAAAGTTTCAGCAATTTCTAAAAAAGCCGTCAAAGCCTCATTGACAGGTATTTCTTCTAACACTCCAAAAACAATATGGAAAAACTCTTTTGGTTTATCAATAGCCTTTATAAGTCCTTGTGTGCCTTCTTCCAGATAAATACAAATCGCCTCTACCCATGCAGCAAAGGGTATAATCAGCTTGTCATTCATCGGTTGCCAATCGTACTGCACCACCATTTCTTGCAAAGGAGCAATGTATTCCTTGTTCGGAGTTTTGAGGATTTTTAGAAGATGCTCTACTTCCAAATCCCCTTTTTTCTCCAATCGATGAAGTTTTTTAATATGTTTTTCTACTGTTTCTGTCATATTTATAATTTAAATAGATAGCCTTTTATAATGCAAAAACTTCTAACTTAATGTCCATAAGCCTTTGGCTTTTAGTTCATTTAATTCAGCTTCTGAGACCTCTTGAAAATCATCGTCATCATCATCGTAGGAAGTGTAATTCCATTGCAAGCCAAAGTTTTCCATATCATCTAAAAGAGTATCAAATAACTCTTGTTGAGCACTCCCTATGAAAATAGCCGTTGTTCGCTTTGTTTCTCGGTGTATGGAGAGAACTATCACTATTTTAAAATCCTTGTCAGTAAAGATGCGCTGTCCTTCCCAGCAGAGTTCGGTAAGCGAGTCATATTGTTTTTCTATATAAGAAACTGCCTGTTCAGGCACTTCAAAGTCTTCCATACCCCAGCCACCCATTGCATTGGCATTGTAGGACAGTCCGCCCAAAGTACCATTGTAAATAGCCATATACAGCCAAAAATCCGATAATTTTGGGTTCTCTAATACCCAGTCAGAGTCGGTTTCGGAGCCGTAATTTCCCCAAATGGACGGGTTAGGGTTTGCTAAATCTTCTTTGCGGATAGCCCACATCACCACGCCTTGATTTTCTTCATAGAAACAAAGAAAATCACCATCAAAGTATAGCTGTTCAGGCGTAGCCAAACTGTTGAATGATTGGTTTACGCTTTCAGTAGCGCCTAATTGTAAGTAATACTCTCGGAATACCTGAGGAAACTTAACTGCCAATTGCTTTTCGGCTTCTAATAATTGTTCCTCCGAAAAACCCTTGCAGTCTTTAGGCGCTAGATGGAATAGATTTTTGATCTGTTTTACTAATGTTTCTGTCATTTTTACTTTAACTACCGAAAGAAAAATCTTGTTTTTGCAATGTGAAAAATAACCAGCAGTATGTTTATCCTACGCTTCCTTCTAGGCTGATTTCCAATAGTTTCTGTGCTTCTATGGCAAATTCCATCGGCAGTTTGTTAAGAACCTCTTTACTGAAACCATTCACTATCAGTGCGATAGCTTTCTCGGTATCTATACCTCTCTGGTTACAGTAGAATATCTGGTCTTCCCCGATTTTAGAAGTCGTAGCCTCGTGCTCCAGCTGTGCAGAAGGGTCTTTAATCTCGATGTAAGGGAAAGTATGCGCGCCACACTCGTTGCCCATCAATAGGGAATCACACTGGGAGAAGTTTCTCGCTCCTTTGGCAGTTGGGAGAACTTTTACCAGACCTCTGTAAGAGTTATTAGATTTCCCAGCCGAGATTCCTTTAGAAATGATAGTAGATTTGGTATTTTTACCGATATGAATCATTTTCGTTCCTGTGTCTGCATACTGGAATTTATTGGTAACCGCGATGGAGTAGAACTCACCCACAGAATTGTCTCCTTTTAGAATGCAAGAAGGATATTTCCAAGTAACCGCAGATCCTGTTTCTACCTGTGTCCAAGAGATTTTTGCTCCCGTTTCAGCAAGTCCTCTCTTCGTCACAAAGTTAAACACACCGCCTTTTCCTTCTTCATCACCTGGGTACCAGTTTTGTACTGTGGAATATTTGATTTCCGCATGGTCTAAAGCGATCAATTCTACTACAGCCGCGTGCAGTTGGTTTTCATCTCTTTGAGGCGCTGTACATCCTTCTAAATAAGATACATACGCACCTTCATCAGCGATGAGCAGGGTTCTTTCGAACTGACCGCTCCCTCCCTGATTGATTCTGAAATAGGTAGAAAGCTCCATAGGACATCTTACGCCTTTTGGAATGTAGCAGAACGAACCATCCGAAAATACAGCAGAGTTCAGCGCTGCATAGAAATTATCATTTTGTCTTACCACCGTTCCGAGGTATTTTTTAACCAAATCAGGGTGCTTTTGTATCGCTTCGGAAATAGGGCAGAAGATAATTCCTTTTTCAGCCAAAGTTTCTTGGAAAGTGGTTGCCACAGACACAGAGTCCATCACCACATCCACCGCCACGCCAGTCAGTCTTTTTTGCTCTTCCAGCGAAATCCCAAGTTTTTCAAAGGTTTTTAGTAATTCTGGATCCACTTGGTCTAGGCTTTCTAATTCTGGTTTTTTCTTTGGAGCGGCGTAGTATTTTATAGCCTGAAAATCAGGTTTTTCGTACTTTATGTTTGCCCACTCAGGCTCTTCCATAGTCTGCCATATGCGGAAAGCTTCCAGACGCCATTCCGTCATCCATTCTGGCTCATTTTTTCGTTTAGAAATTTCACGAACAATATCTTCATTCAGTCCCGTAGGAAACTCTTCGTACTCTATATCCGTATAAAATCCGTATTCGTATTCCTTGTTTTCTAAATCAAC
>JABCOA020000153.1 GCA_013333875.2 Flavobacteriaceae bacterium
AGTAAAGAGGCAGCGAATGGTCTTTTCTTCATTATTAACTGGTACCCAAAACAAGTTGCCGTAAGCATCATATTCAGGATTAGGGTTTTGAGGCAAATGATATTGCGCAAAAAATTCTTTTATTTCGGGAGAATGGATAGGTCGCCCTAATAAATCTTGGATTTCCATAATCATTTAGTTTTTTTGTAAAAATTTACTTTATTTCCTTGCCTCCTCTACGGTGAGACCAAAAGGCTCTAATGCTCTTTTGAGATTAGAAAGGATATAATCCTCATCTTTAGAAAAACGCTTGGCTATTTGTTTGTAATAAGGCAATAGGCGTTCATCTTTTACTCCTGAAATAGCTTGTATAACGGTGCGAAGGACATCATTATCAGTCTCTTGCAGTCCTTTGATAAAGGTATCAAGATATTGTTCTTTTTTCTCACTTTTGCCGAGTGTATAATAGGCAGTGCTACGGATTTGAGGATTTGCATTATCTGTAAAAGGCAAAACATCTTCCTCAAAATCCTCAGTCTCGGTAAGAAGGTAAGTAGCAAAATTAAAGGTTTCCTCATCGGTTATAGTAGGCAAGAGTTCCTTTACAGCAGGCACCCAGTCGGCACAATGGTCTTTCGCAAACCACCATATATACTGAAATACTTTCTTGGGCTTCTCGGTTACCAATGTCTGCAGATAAGGTTTGGCTCTTTCGTAGGAGGATAAAGTAAGGATTTTTATCAGAAAATCTTTATCCTCATTGTTTAAGGCAATGAGCGCTTCTACCTTGTCTAATATTCCATCGGACAAAGGTGGTCTTTTGTGATACACCCCGTCAAGGCAGTCGGTTTGGTTTTTACGGTCAGTGATTTGTTCATATTCATTGAGGAGCACCTCTGCAGCTTCGCCTCGATGGTAGCCAAACCAAGTAGGTCGTTTGTCCATAAGCTGACCAGAGATCACCTCATCAAGGTAGCGTTCGTACCAATCTAAGAAGTTGGTTTCGAAAGCAAATTTGGGTTGCGCGAGGTCTAAATCTACATTTACTACACGCCCAGCATATTTGCCATTAAGCACCAAAGCATGATAATAGGTACAACCCTGACTTCCTAGAGGCAAGAGACCTCCAAATACTTTTGCTCGTTCGGCAAAATACTTATCTTCTACTTCTATTACATAACCATCTTCCTCATCATCTTCAAAATCATCAAGTTCTAATGGAGCAGAGAGTGATTCCCATTCTTCTTGGGTCATATCAGATGAGAGGGCACAAGGGGCTTTGAGGTAGATTTCCGAGCCTTCATAAAGAAGGTCATCCACTTGGGTTCCGAAGGCATACAAGCCGTAATAAGGCCCTGCTATAAAATCTATTTTTTTAGCTTTAGCATCGCCTATGGTGAGCATAAAGGCACGATAGCATTCGGGTAGTCGTACGCCATATTTCTTTTCAAAGGCAAGGACTTCCGCCTCAGTTACAGGCGGGTTAAGGTGGTACTTGTGTGAGCTGGCACCAAATACTTGTAAATCTTTATCAGCAGCTTTGGCTTGGGCAAGCTTTTGCTGAATGCGCTGGAGTTGTTCTTTCATTTTAGATATTAGATTTATGAGAGGAATTTATCCTCTAATTAAACAGTAGTTTTTTATTGATGAATTTGCACCTGAGGGAAAGGAATTTCGATGCCTTCTTGATCAAATCGCATTTTAACAGCTTCAAGAGTGCGAGAGTAACAACCAAAGTGGTCTGCATTCATACACCAATAGCGCAGAGACAGATTCACTGAGCTGTCCGCAAGTTCCTCTACATACACCATAGGCTCAGGAGTAGAAAGGGCTTTAGGCTCTTCTTTGGCGATTTGCAATAGGATTTGTCGAACTTGCTGTATATTAGACCCATAGCCTACGCCCACCTTCACAAATACGCGTCGTTTTTCTTCTCGGCTATAATTGATAATACTATTGCTAAAAAGCTGAGTATTAGGAATGATGGCTTCCTCGTTATCCACCTTATTCAGTGTAGTAGCAAAGAGCCCAATGTTTTTCACGGTGCCTTTTTGCCCACTGCCCTCAATCATGTCTCCCAAACGGAAAGGCTTGAAAATCAATATCATTATCCCACTCGCAAAGTTTGAAAGTGACCCCTGCAACGCCAAACCTACCGCAACAAACGCACTGGTAATGATAGCGATAAACTGAGTAGCTGGCAGACCTATAATCTGTATCGTAGTAAGGAATAGAGCAACATAAAGCACCCATCGCACTACTTGCAGCAGGAAAGACTGCAGGACAGCGTCTACCTGACGGCGCGACATCAGGTTTTTGAGGATTTTTAAGATAAACCGAATAACATAGCGCCCTGCAATATGCAATATAACAGCCCCAACGATAGCTGGAGCAAAATTAATCATATCCGTAAGCCAGCCTTTTAAAAGGCCTTCAAAATCTATTACTGAAAATTCTTTCATAATGAGTTATATTTTTTAAAGAAACAAAATTACACCATTTTTTTGTTACCAAAAAGCAACAAAAAGTTAAATTATTCTCAATATTTTCAGCCTTTCTTGCCTAAAAGCGCAGAGAGATTAGCATCAAAATTTTAAATCAAATTCAATTATTAAGGTTAAAGTTTTATTTGATGATTATTCAAATATTGCCATAGACCTCTATATAGGCGCAGGTCGGGAGTTTTTCCTCTAAACTAGCGATGATTTTCTCTACAAAGGTTTTTACTTTTTCATCGGTAAAAATGCGTTGGCGAAGTTGTGCAATGATTTTTTGGCATGTGATGGGATCAAAAACATTGCTGGTGGTACAATTGAAATAGTTTTCTACTTTATCCCATTGCGGTTGGTATAAAGGAAATACTGCTTTGAAATCTTCTGAAAGATATTCATCAAAATCTTCCATTGGGATAAAGATAGAGCGCTTGGACACGCTATTCAAATCAGCATCTAAAACACTAATGATATAGCCCATACCTCTTTCGCTGGTGTCTTTTCTACTATCAACACTTATAGTCAGTGAGGTGCTAAATATGTGTTTTACAGCCTTTTCCGTATTGTGATTAAAGCGTTCGTATACACTTTCAGCTTCCCAGCGCTCGCAGTCAGTTTCTGCCATTATGGTGGCTATATTTTCTTGGTGATAGAGGTTTATAGTGGCTGAGATATCGCCAGCGGTTTGTTCCAGCAGGGCTTTGGCTTTCTGCAAGGAAATAGAAAGCTCGGTTTTTAGGATTTGTATTTCTTTTAGATAGTTCATTCAATTAACAAATTACTTCATTTTAGGGCGAAAAGAGCGTTTTTTGTCAAAACCTTTGCTTTCTATTTTGAGGTCGTTGGGTAGTTCGGGTGACTGCTCAGCTTGGGTTTTCAGGTCAGAAAGATACTGCACAATGTTTTGCCATACAAAATCGGGGTCGATATAGACGCCGAGTTCCTGCAAATTCACATAATGGGTCGCCCTATTATTACCTCTATAGTCTTTGTTGTAAATGAGCAACAACGGACTTTTCAACACCAGCCACGGCGGTTGGTCTTCCAGCTTAAAGATATTTCGCTCTCGTGGAGCTTCTATTTGTTCCAGCAGGGTATCACAAGTAGCCAATAAGTAGGAGGTTATCCTTATTTCTTTCCCATCATTCATCAGCACATAGCGGTCGCCATACCACAAATCAAATAGGTTGTAATGCCAATCGTCAGGGTCGGCAAAATCCCAATGAGTGTATATTTTAGAGCGTGTGGCAAAGAGGTGTACAAGCGCATTGCCCACATAGAATGCTGAGTGCAGTGCCTCATTATCGGTGGGGTCGTCAAAGGTGAGCCAACTTCTCTGAGGGAGGCTCATCCCTACCTCTGGTGGCAAGCGCCGGTCATAGACGAGGTTTTCATCTATGCCGTACTCAGCAACTTTATAGTCATAGTAATCTTTGAATTTAGAGATGATTTTCATTTTGTAAATCTATGGGTTAATAGACAGAAACTAGAAGAAATTCACTTGCAACACTTACTTTATAACGCTGTCTATCTCCCAGTGTTTTTCTTTGAAACAGCTAATAGCAAAACAAGCTCCAACGGCATTCCATACAGAATAGTCAAAGGTAGCTTTTAGTCCCATAGAGGTGAACATTGCCAAGCCAAAACAAGCGATAAGTACTCCTGATAATTTGGCTACTAATTCACTTTTAAAGCCCAATAACAGGCATGCCGAAAATATGATTTCCAGCACGGTTGCTATCCAGCCTACTGCATTGGCTAAGGAAGTCGGGAAATAAGGTAATATCGATTGGGTGTGTCGTAAGAAGTTATCCATATTACCCCATACAGAGATTTTAGCAGGCCATAAGCCAAAACGATCAGCTACTGCTGAAAGCATAGCAGTGCTTACAACCAATCTCAAAAAAAGTTTGATATATTTTGTCATCATTAAAGAAGTAATTATAGGTTTTAAGTATCTAGTTCAGGATAATCCCAAGCGCTATAGGTATCACTAAGATTGTCATTCTCCTGACCTTTACTGTTTTCATTTTATTACTCAAAATACATTTCATCTACAAAACAATATTCGTTATCCATAAGCATTTTGAGATAATCATCAAAGCTATCTGCTATCACATCTATAGCATCAGGGTCATGCACAAAGCGTATTACCTGCCCTACTTTTCCTGTAGGAGAAGGCGAAAAATCTATAAAAAGTTGAGAGGTACCGCCATTGTTCATACAATCCGAAAAATGCAACCAATTATGAAGCTGAGAAGCATCACGAGTAATGCGCTCATCAATAGGAACTTCCTCGTACTTACGATTGATATAATCGGCATAAAAATCAAAGGCTTCATTTTGAGTTTCTACTATCTCATGAGCCGAAAGCAGGTAATAAGGGTAATCTCCCATATCCTCATCAGCTCCTA
>JABCOA020000154.1 GCA_013333875.2 Flavobacteriaceae bacterium
AAAAAACGGAACAGCGGGAACAAGCAAAATACGAAGAAGTAAATGTATGATGGTTCGTTTAATCATTGTTTTAATCATTAAATTCACTAATGAAATGGAGTTTCACATTTGGGAATTTCTCCTGTGTCATCGTGATAGTGAATGCAGAATCCGCTAAAAATACCAGTTGATTATATTTATCTCTCGCTAAAAATCGCTGTTTCAGCCTTGCAAATTCCTTGAACTCTTCGGATTTTTCATCAGCCTCTACCCAACACGCCTTGTGAATAGAAATCGGTTCGTAGGTGCATTTTGCGCCATACTCGTGCTCCAGTCTGTATTGGATAACTTCGTATTGCAGCGCTCCCACCGTTCCGATAATCTTTCTTCCGTTCATCTCCAGTGTGAAAAGCTGTGCCACACCCTCGTCCATCAGCTGATCTATACCTTTTGCAAGTTGTTTCGCTTTTAGCGGGTCATCATTGTTAATAAAACGGAAATGTTCAGGAGAGAAACTCGGAATTCCTTTAAAGTTCAGCTTTTCCCCAGCCGTGAGCGTGTCCCCGATACGGAAATTCCCCGTATCATGCAGCCCGACAATATCCCCAGGGAAAGACTCATCCACTACTTCCTTTTTATCGGCAAAGAAAGCATTTGGAGAGGAGAATTTCATTTTCTTGTTTTCCCTTACAAGCAGGTAGTTTTCGTTTCTTTTGAACACACCAGAAACGATTTTCACAAAGGCAAGCCTGTCGCGGTGTTTAGGGTCCATATTGGCATGAATTTTAAACACAAAACCTGTGAAATTCTGTTCCTCTGGCTTCACGATTCTGCTGTCTGCCTGTTTTGGCTGAGGATTTGGAGCAATGTCAATAAATGCATCCAGCAGTTCTCTCACCCCAAAATTATTCAGCGCCGAACCAAAGAACACAGGCTGCTGCGTTCCTGCCATGTAATCTTCCCTGCTGAATTTAGGATAAACCGATTCCACCAGCTCCAGCTCATCTCTCAGAGTATTGGCCGCCTTTTCGCCTACGGCTTCATCTATCGCAGCATCATTAATATCATTAAAGGTAATGCTCTCCCCTACTTTTTGTTTCTTTTCTTCTAAAAACAACTGGATATTATTCTCCCAGATGTTATAAATCCCCTGAAAATCAGCCCCTATACCGATAGGCAGCGAAAGCGGAACCACAGAAAGCCCAAGTTTCTGCTCCACTTCATCCAGCAGGTCAAAGGCATCTTTCCCCTCTCTGTCCAGCTTATTGATGAAAACTATCATCGGGATGTTTCTCATACGGCACACCTGCACGAGTTTTTCGGTCTGCTCTTCCACCCCTTTTGCGACATCTATCACCACGATTACAGAATCCACGGCAGTAAGTGTTCGGTAGGTATCTTCCGCAAAATCCTTATGCCCAGGAGTATCAAGGATGTTGATTTTATGTCCTTTATAATTAAAAGCCAAAACGGAAGTCGCCACGGAAATCCCTCTCTGGCGCTCTATTTCCATAAAGTCAGAAGTTGCGCCTTTCTTTATTTTATTAGATTTTACCGCTCCAGCCTCCTGAATAGCCCCTCCGAAGAGAAGGAGTTTCTCGGTAAGAGTGGTTTTCCCAGCATCTGGGTGGGAAATAATCCCAAAAGTTTTTCTTTTCTGCATTTCTTGAATTAAGTCCGACATATCTATTTTTAAAATATCTGCAAAAATGGTGATTTTTAATGAAAATATTTACTTTTGCCGTCAAAAAAATTGATGAAAAACAAAAACCAGCGAATATCAATGATACCCGCTGGTTTCTTGTTTTAGTTTTAGTGGATTATTGTTTGGTATAAGTGTATCTATCTCCATCACCATCCTTAATCTGTACCATTGTATTCCCATTAATCTCTATTTTATATCTAGAACCAGGCGCCCCAGGAGGAAGGAGTGAATTAAAGAAGAATATATCTGTGTTCTTTATTTCATATGTTCCTTCAAGCACAAATGCATTTGGATCACTAGGAGCAGCATTACTATAATGTTTATATTTTTTATCCGATTCATAAACATGATATAGTACATAAAGAGGTGCTGTTTGATAAACTCCATCACTATCTTTCTGCTCATATTTTGTAAGTTTCCATGTTCCTACAACATCCTGAACAGAAACTGATGGTTTCTGTGGTACTACTTGCTCATCATCGCTACTTCTGCTGCATGAAGTAAGTGAAGTTCCTGCTAAAGCCATCACTCCTACCGCAAGGATAGGAAACATTCCTCTAAATAAATTGCTTTTTTTCATAATTTTTTGAATTTTATGTTTCCTCTGTCTAAACATTGGAAACGGTTAATAAATAATTAAAATCTGTTTGTTAGTTATCCTTTTTTCCACTACAAATTTACGAACCAATAAGAGAAAAAAACAAAGCTATACTACTGATATTTATTAGGATTTTGATAAAATTTTAACCAAACAAAAAAACCAATGCTTTAATTGCATTGGTTTCGCTTTTATGTGTTCTGTTCTTTTGGTTAAGAAATTTGAAATAATTTTTTAGTATTCTTTTACCAATCCTTTCACGATTTTGATAACGCTCGGCATCGCTGTATCAGCAGCTTTCAGCACCTCTTCGTGTGAAACCGCAAAGGCA
>JABCOA020000155.1 GCA_013333875.2 Flavobacteriaceae bacterium
CAAGAAACGAAGCTCTGTTCCTACCTCGTATTCCGTTGTAAATTCTGGTTTTAAGTCTGGATTATTCCAAGTGTTTGCTACTGTATATCCTACAAAAGTTGCTAAATCATTATTATATGGGAATTTAAACCCTGGTACAAATCCATCACCATACTCTGCTTTTCTATATGCTTGAAAAACTAAATAAGGATCCGCATCTCTTGCCGTTCTGGAAATCCCCGCACGCACTTTACCATAGCTTAATATATCCTTATTAATCTTAAATGCATCCGAGAAAATGAATGAACCACTTACCCCAGGATAAAAATAACTTCTATTGTTTTCTGGTAAAGTAGATGCCATTTCATATCTTCCTACTAGGTTTAGGAACAAATAATTTTTATAACTCAAAGAAACATCCCCAAAGAACCCAAACAATGTTCTTTTAGTTTCATGATTGTATAGCGGATCAGAAGTAGCAATATTATTCGCATTTATCAGACCTGGTGCTGCTAATGCTGTTCCTGTAACAATACTATTTCTCTGAGTTCTCTTATTATAATCCTGTCCTAAAATCACTATTAATGCCAAGTTATCATTAATATTAGTATTGATATTTGCCATTAATGTGGAAGTAAGTTCATTTCTCTTTATATCATCATAAGATAAATATCCTTTTGGTTGTGTTCCAGAATATATATCTTTGAATATCACTCTATTATCAACAAAATAATCGTTTCCTAGCCTATAAGTTAATTTTAACCAATTAGTTAAGTCATATCCTAAACTCAAACTCGCAATGAAACGGTCGCTAGAAGTTTTAGCAGAACTCTTATAAACAGACCAATATGGGTTGTCAAAACTTCCTCCACGGAAATTAAGCTGTTTCCCTGTTACAGGATTAACATAGCCATAACCCTTCAAATCCCAGCTCACAGGAGCATGGAACAAGGAAAAAATTGGGTTGTTTCCATCCTGTCCTGCAAATGGCACATTTCCCATCGTTTTATTGTAGGAGATATTTATTCCAGCATTAAATTTCTCTGTAACTTGTGTATCTCCATTAAATCTAAAATTAGTCTTCTCATATTCTTGGTTCGGAACTATGGATGTCTGCAAGGAATGCCCTGCTGACAAGAATATATTAGATTTATTAAATGAATGTGACAAAGACACATTATTATTTCTTGTCACCCCTGTCTGTAGAAACTGCTTTCTCGGATCATAAACAGAGAGCGTCACATTTTTGCCCGCTGCATTACTATATACAGTCTGCCCTTGTATTTTGGGACCCCAAGACAAAGGTGTTGCTTCTCCATATACGCCTCTTTCTCCCTGTGCATAAACTGTCTGAAAATCTGGAAGAACCAAAGCGTTATCTACTGCAACCTGCGTAGAAAGAGTGATTTGTGGCTTTCCTGCTCTTGCTTTTCCTGATTTCGTTGTAATGAGTATAACCCCATTAGAACCTCTATTTCCATAAAGAACAGCTCCAGCAGCTCCTTTTAGAATATTGATACTCTCTATATCATCAGGGTTGATATCCGCTGCTCTGTTTGGAGAAGAAATTCCTGTAACGGTGTTTGAGTTCCCATCATTCGCATTGGTGATAGGCACTCCATCAATTACATACAGAGGCTCGTTAGAATTAGTAAGAGATTTCGCACCTCCCCTTATTACCAATCTACTCCCAGAACCTGGCGCCCCGCCAGAAGAGATTACCTGAAGCCCTGCTGCTTTCCCCGAAAGCGAATTGACTAAATTCTGATTCCCAACTTTTGACAAGTCATCTCCGCCTACTTTCGTAGTTGAATACCCAAGAGATTTATTCTCTCTCTTAATTCCCAAAGCGGTGATTACCACCTCGCCGATTTCCTTGACTTTCACAGAGTCTTTTGGTTTTTCCTGTGCGTTTCCAATCACAAAGGAAGAAGAAAGAACAACTGCCAAGACATTTGATGTTAGTTTCTTCATAATTAAAAGTTATTTTAGTTTTTCTTTGACAATTTTATAACATTTTTTTAATAAAAACAATAGATGTGTAAAAAAAATATTAAATTTGTGCTAAATTTTATTTAAAACTTAATTTTTATTGAATATTTATGAATTTAAAGCGTTTTTGGTCCGGAATTTGCATCGAGGCTGGTTGTGATGAGGTAGGGAGAGGCTGTCTGGCAGGCCCTGTGGTCGCTGCCGCTGTGATTATTGATGAAAAATTTGACCACAACCTCATCAACGACTCTAAAAAACTTACCACAAAGGTTCGTTTAGAATTAGACCAATACATAAGGGAAAATGCAGTGGATTTTGCGATTGCAGAAGTTCCGCCTTCTTTCATTGACCAGCATAACATACTGAACGCCAGCATCCACGCGATGCACTTGGCATTAGACCAGCTAAAAACCCGACCAGAGCTGATTTTAGTGGATGGCAATAGATTTCATCCGTATAATTTTATTCCACATGAGTGCATTGTAAAAGGCGACAGCAAGGTTCTTTCTATCGCAGCTGCTTCTATTTTAGCTAAAAACTACCGAGACCAGCTCATGCTGAAACTCCACGAAGAATTCCCTGAATACGCTTGGGACAAAAATGTTGGCTATCCCACCAAAGCCCATAGAGAAGCCATTAAGAAACATGGCGCTACGCCTTATCACAGGATGAGTTTTAAACTTCTAAGCGATTCTGATAAACCTTCCTGATGATTTAATAATTTGCTTAAAAGACTCTTATGTTTCCTCTTTTTAGTTTATTCATTATATTTGCAACAAACAAAAAGTAGTAATGAATTCATTTATATTTAGATTATTTCCATTATTGATAATGACTCTTGGAGCTGTTGTCTATGGAATTAACTTTTTTTCGCCTCTTTCTAAGGAAGTTCTCTCTGGGACGCATTTTGTCATCGGTGGTGCTTTTTTATTTTATGCCATTTTGAAAAAAGACCTTACGACTTGGATACTTACCAGCATGATTGTGGGCGTGGTGATAGGTGTGGAGTTTCCTGGTGTAGCGATGGCTCTACAGCCTCTGAGCAGTGGATTTATCAAATTAGTAAAAACCATTGTAGGTCCTATTCTGTTCGCAACTTTGGTTTATGGAATTGCTGGACATTCTGACCTAAAACAAGTAGGAAGAATGGCGTGGAAATCTTTGCTTTATTTCAATGTAGCGACCACTCTTGCTATCCTGATAGGTTTGGCTGCCATCAATATCTCAAATGCTGGTGTAGGAATAGACCTGAGCCAGTTCCCACAGCACGACCTGCCTTCTAGTTCGGGAGTTAAAGAAAATGATTTAAAAGCTCTAAAACAAATTCCTGAAGCTGACCAGTGGATATACAAAGTAACGGCTTTCTTCCGTGATATTTTTCCTGAAAACATTATAAAATCTATTTATGAAAATCAGGTACTGCAAATTGTAGTTTTCTCTGTGGTCTTTGGTATCGGACTGGCTATGCTGGATGAAAAGAAGAAAAAGCCGATGATAGACTTTGTGGAAAGTCTAGCGGAAGTGATGTTTAAATACACTAAAATCGTGATGTACTTTGCTCCTGTCGGAGTAGGTGCAGCGATGGCATATACGGTAGGGCATATGGGAATAGACATTTTAAAATATTTGTTCTTACTCCTGCTGACTCTTTATGCTGCGATATTTGCATTTGTTATGCTGGTATTACTGCCTTTGGCTATGTATCTGAAAATCCCAATCAAAAATTTTATTTCTGCCATCAAAGAGCCTGTTTCTATCGCCTTTGCTACGACAAGCTCTGATGCTGCCTTACCTAAAGTAATGAGCAACATGGAAGCCTTTGGCGTGCCTCGTAGAATTGTTTCTTTTGTGGTGCCTACGGGATATAGTTTTAATCTTGACGGAACTGCGCTTTATCTATCATTAGCATCTATATTCGTGGCTCAAGCCGCTGGGATAGAGATGAGTCTCGGACAGCAGCTGCTGATGTGTCTTACATTAATGATTACAAGTAAAGGAGTGGCAGCCATACCAAGAGCCTCTCTGATTGTCCTTATCGCTACAGCTGAGCAATTTGGACTTCCACTGATTATTATCTCAGCTATTTTAGGAATTGATGAACTGATGGACATGGGAAGAACCTCTCTGAATGTGATAGGAAACTGTGTAGCTTCTGTCTTCATCGCAAAATGGGAAGGAGAATTTGACCAAGAAAAAGCCGAAAATTATGGAAAATAGAAAAAAACAATTGAGAAATATTTTTAGTATTTTGCTCGTATCTTTCTCTGTAGGATTGTACGCACAAGATGATTTTTCTTTTAAAAGAAATATTCTTGACAAAACAGCCATTAGTCTGGATTACAATTATATTGGAAGAAATACACTCGCTGTAGGTATAGATTATAATGCAGGAAGACAAGACAAATCTATCACAATAGGAGCTTTTGGTCGTTATTTCAGAGGAAAAGACAGCAAAGACCATTTTATCCCAGAACTAAAAGTAGGGTATTATGATGGCGGTGGATATGCTGGTCTAGTGGTTTCTACTAAACATTTCAGCCCTATCGTAGGTTTTTCTTTTTTGAAATTTATGAATGTTTATGGTGGATATTCTATTCCTTTTGATTCTGAAAAGAACCTAAATGGCTTTTCTATAGGAGTAAGTATCAATATCGGTCTGACACAAATAAGTAAATATTACGATAAATTTACTTTTAAACTCATGTAATAAAAAAACTCCACTAAATGTGGAGTTTTTATTTTAGTCTACATCTTTATTTAAGAATTTATTTCGTCTTACTTCCATTTTTCCTTTGTCATTTTCGGAAATAAAACTAGATATTTTTTGTTCCCTATCCAATGGATTTTCAAAATCAACATCTATATTTCTTCTTCTAAAAGCAGGAATCATTTCATAGATATCTATCTTTTTCTCATCATTTCCTTGAAATCTAGAAGAATTAAACTCTTTTAATTTATTTCTTCTCTCTTGTATTCTGCTATCCTCTTCTGTGCTTTTTTTCTCGATGATGGTAAACTCCTCTTTCTGCTCTACATTAGGAAAATCATTTTTAGGAGTTTGTGGCCGAGGTTGATTATTAGTTACAGAAACTTTTGGTTCTTCTTTTTGAGGAGCAGTTTCCTCTCTCATTTCCACTCTGAAATTAACAGGCGCTTCTTTCACTTGAAAAGAAAAATCTTCTTCTTTTGGTTTATCTTCCTCTAAATCAAATGTAAAAGAAACTGGCTCCAGCTCAGCATAAGAAAATAGATCATATTCTTTCACTGGCTCTTCTTCCGCTTCGAAAAAAGAAGGTTCTTCTTCCTCTCTGAACTTAAAACCCGTCGCGAAATCATCCTCTCTTCTCTCCTCTAGTACAGTTGTCTGCTGAAAATCAAACTTTTCTTCTCCTTTTTCTACCAAAAAACTATTGGTAGGAAAATTAGAATTAGAATTGGTATTAGAGTTAGAATTATTATCTAAACGAAAAAACTGTCGTTTCTGTTCTTCTCTAACTTCTTGTCTATTACTTGGTCTGCGAAGATCATTCACAGGAGTTTCTTTAACGGGTTGAGATTCTACAACTGGTATATCTGGTTTTTTAATACCTCCATTCAAATCATGAATAATACGCTCTGCTGGGATCACTGTATTCTTCTCGTGCTCAGGAGCAAATCCTGTCGCTACCACCAAGACCTTAATAGACTCTCCTAATCCATCCTCTGTTCCTACCCCAAAAATTACATCCGCCTTGTTTCCTCCTCCTGCTTCATTCTGAATATAACTACTAATGAATTTGATTTCATTCATTTTCGCTTTATGCTCTTCTCCACTTAGAATAAGAAGCATAACTTTTTTCGCTCCTGTAATCTTATTATCATTCAATAGTGGAGAATCCAGCGCTCTCTTCACTGCATCTTCTGCTCTATTCTCTCCTGATGCTATTCCTATGGACATCAACGCTGTTCCTGAATTTTCAAGGACAGTTTTAGCATCACGGAAGTCAATATTAACTTTAAATGGCGCGGTAATAACCTCCGCCATACCTTTAGCAGCATTGGTCAGCACTTCATTTGCTTGAGAAAATGCTTCTTCGTAATCCAAGTCAGGATATTGTTCTGCTAGTCTATCATTATTAATGATAATCAAAGAGTCTACATTTTCTCTTAGTTTTTCTAATCCAGAATGAGCTTGTTCTAATCTTCTTTTTCCTTCAAAATCAAAAGGCAAAGTTACAATAGCTACCGTAAGAATGCCCAACTCTTTAGCAACCTGAGCTACCACTGGCGCAGCACCTGTACCTGTACCACCACCCATACCTGCGGTGATGAATACCATTTTGGTGTTATGACCAAGAGCTTCTCGGATATCGTCCATACTTTCAATAGCAGCCTTTTCTCCTACTTCTGGATCTGCTCCAGCACCAAGTCCTTCTGTTGTTCTTGTTCCGAGCTGAACTTTATTAGATACCGAATGTTCATCCAACGCCTGTGCATCCGTGTTTAGCACGATAAAATCAACTCCATGAATCCCTCTTTCGTACATGTGCTGTAGTGCATTATTTCCTCCACCACCTACACCAATCACTTTAATAATAGACGATTTATCTTTAGGAGAATTGAAGTCTATTTTTATATCTTGATTAAAACCTCCCATATGTTTATGTTATCTTTTTATATCCTTGTTTTTATTATTTTTTCTTTTAATTAATTTTCTTCTTCCTCAAAAAAATTCTTAAACTTTTTCATGAAACGCACACTCCATGCTTCTTTTTTAGGCTCTTCCTGAACCTCTTTTGTTGATACAATTTCAGGCTGCTTCTCCACAGGTTTTGGAGCTACTTCTTCTACTGGTTTAGAAACCTCCTCTTTTTTGTTTTGTATCTCTAGATTTTCTTGTTTTTCATTGATTCTGAGACTCTCCATTAGTAATCCAATAGCTGTGGAATACTCTGGACTTCTCAAAAGTTGGTTTTTATCATTAATGATATACTCATTAGCATAACCTATTCTACAGTCAAATCCTGTCACATAATTTGCCAGCTGACGAAGGTTTCTCAGGTTAGAACCTCCTCCTGTAAGCACCATACCTGCGATAAGTTTTCTTTTCTGCTCATTGACTCCGTAGGATTTCATTTCATAAGCTCCATAGGATTTTAATTCATTATTCACCATCTCTAGGATTTCCTCTACTCTCGCACTAATAATACTTGCAAGGGATTTCAAAGAAATTTCCTTTTCTTCTCTTCCATGAAGCCCTGGTATGGTAACATAGGCATTTTCCTTTTCTAAATCAGGAACTGCTGAACCAAAATTTATCTTTAACTGCTCTGCGTGTTTCTCTATAATAGAACAGCCTTCCTTGATATCTTCTGTAATAATTCCTCCTCCATAAGGGATAACGCAAGTATGACGGATAATATTATCCTTAAAAACAGCTACATCAGTAGTTCCTCCTCCTATATCTACGATAGCAACTCCTGCTTCTTTCTCCTCTTGAGTAAGAACGGCCTCCGCAGATGCTAACGGCTCCAAAGTCAAAGCTTCCAGCTCTAAACCTGCTTCTTTGACACATCGAACCACATTCTTGATAGATGCCATCTGTCCCACTACCACATGAAACATCGCTTCTAGACGAGTTCCATGCATACCTATTGGTTCTATAATTTCTTCTTCAGAATCTACTTTATATTCTTGTGGAAGGACATGGATAATCTCTTCACCTGGATGCACAGCTATTTTCTTAACCTGCTCTTTTAGTTTTGATATATCCACTTCAGTGATATAGGACTCTGGATCTTGTCTCCCTATATAATCTGTATGCTGTAAGGAACGGATATGTTTCCCTGCAATACCTACAGTTACTTTTTTGATAGGAACTTTTGCTGACTTTTCCGCCTCGCTGATAGCAGCTTTAATGGAACTAATGGTATGAGCGATGTTATGCACTATACCTTTTCGTACACCGAGGCTTTTGCTCTTTCCTACTCCCATCACCTCTATCTTCCCATGAGCACTTCTACGCCCTACTATGGCTACTATCTTTGTCGTCCCTATATCTAGTCCTACTGAATATTCATTTGCTTCCATCTAATATTCGTGTTTTTATACTATTTCTTTTTATCTTTGTTTCCCTCTGATTTCTCAGATTTTGGTTTTGTTTCTTCTTTTTTGTTCTCGCTACTAGAACCTTCCTTCAGCTCCTCTTTACTTTTTTCTTCGGGTTTATAGACTCTTTCTTTGGATTCTTTATCTTCATTCCCCTTTCGCAAAGTAGTCACTATCTGATTATCATATTTTACTGAAATTTTTGAATATTTCATTTGGTCTTGATAAATCAAATATTTTTCTACAAAAGTCTTAAACCCTTTTATCTTAAACCCTAAATTTTCCAGCCTTCCTAGTTCTACAACATAGTTTCCTTCATTGGTCATCAGATAATAATCATTCCCCTTTTTGCTAATCCCTACAAAGAAATTTTTACTAAAATCATCCCTGTTTATGATTTTCACAAGCTCCACCAGCATGGGATATTCCTCTGGATTTACCTTCCCAGAAACCAGCATACACTGATAGGAATAATTGTTAGATGCAGGGAATTCCACCCCTTTTTCATCCACATAAAAAGATTGGTCTTTTTTTGAAAGCCGAAAAATAGGAATTCTCTGGCTAATATCCAAATTTAATTGACCATTTAGTTTCAAGTAAACATTCGCACTATCCACCATGGGCATTGCTCTTATCGCCCTTTCCAAGGACAAAATATTCAGGTCGCCTATCC
>JABCOA020000156.1 GCA_013333875.2 Flavobacteriaceae bacterium
CAAATAAAAGGAGACTTTGAAATGATAGCAGAATAAAAGTTTAGTTTTTTCATTTATAAATTTAAAATTGCGAATTGCCTTCTATTATTGAAGGCAATTTTTATTTCAAAACTGTGAAAAAATTACATTTTTTTCGTTTCAATTTATTTATATATTTTTGCGCCCTAATTATTTTATATGGAGAATAAAAATCGTTGGTTCATAGCTATTGCAGCTATTCTTACCCATTTATTTTTGGGAACGGTCTATGCGTGGAGTTTCTTTCAGAAGCCTGTCAGCGAGGCTTATGGCTGGACACAGGGAGAAACGGCGTGGGCATTCAGTATTTCTAATCTGATGATGGGAGTGACATCGGCATGGTGCGGAGCGAAACTACATCAGTTCAAACTAAAAAACCTCGCTACTATGGGAGCTGTGCTCTATGGGCTGGGATATATTGTTTCTTATTTTGCTCTAAAATTAGAGATTTTGCCTTTATTATACATCGGTTTCGGATTTATCGGCGGGATAGGTTTAGGAATGGCATATGTAACGCCTGTGGTAGCTGTATCGAGCTGGTTTCCAGACAAACAAGGTCTTGCCACGGGAATGGTGGTCACAGGATTTGGGCTGGGCGCTTTAATCATGTCTAAAATATTAGCACCATTTTTCTTGAATCTATTTGAAGAAAATCTGGCTGTTACTTTCCTTGCGATTGGCTGTATGCTGCTGATTGTTTTGCCGATATTCACTTATCAATTAAGCATAAAAAACACCACTTCCCAAAACACCGCAGAAATCTCATTTTCAGCAATTTATAAAACCATTATCCAGCGTGAATACATTGCATCTTGGTTGTTTTTCATGTTCAGTGTGATTGCTGGGATGATTTTCATCGCGTTCCAGTCGCCTTTATTACAAGATTACCTCAGAGCTGAGGGAATGACAGATGCCACAGAGCTGGAGCAGCACGGCGCTACGCTGATAGGGATAAGTTCTCTGTGCAATGGTTTTGGAAGATTTATGTGGGGAGGCATTTCTGATAAAGTGGGAAGAATCCAGACTTTTAGAATGATTTTTTTGATAGAAATCTGCATTTTCATTGCTCTCATTTTTACTCAAAATCCTATCGTATTTTTCTTGGGCGTTTGCTTGGTTTTATTGTGCTATGGCGGAAGCCTTGGGGTAATGCCTTCTTTGGTAAAGGAACAATACAACCCTAATCTGATGGCCTCTCTCTACGGAATTATGATGGTAGGCTGGGGAATAGGCGGACTGATAGGCCCGCAGATTACGGCTTATATGAAAGATTATTTTAGAGAACAAGCGGGAGTTTATTCCTACATTATCGGACTGGTTCTGCTTTGTTTAGGATTTTTACTCACATTATTCGTGAAGAAGAAACCCAAAGATATTTAATAAAAAAGCACTCCTTTTTGGAGTGCTTTTTCTGTTTAACTTAAAAAATTATCAATCTATGACTTTGATTCCATTTGCTAAAACTCGTATTTCTGTTTTTGGTTTTGTGATTTTTGCAATTTCTTCTTTTGATTTTCCTGCGTCCTCGGCATAATGGCGAAGTTCTTTCACGGAAGTTTCTTGTTTAGTCACTTTCGCATCCAGCAGGATAGTTTTACCAGCAATATTCTGTGGAAGGAAAAAGGCATAATCTTTCATCTTCACAAAAACCTCTACATTCTGAGTGTTTTCTAATGTAACCCAGCATCCTTTTTTAGGACAAACTGCCGTTACTCTTCCCTTGATGGTTACTCTGTCTATCTCGTTTTTCTTCTTCAGAGACTTTATCACTTGGTCTATAGACTGCACATTATAAGCAAGGTTTTCAGGAACGCCTGCTCCGTATTCCACTCCTTTCTGAGCTTCGGGGATATTACTCTGAGCGTGAAGGAGGCTCATCCCAAAAATTCCCATCAATAAAATTAGTTTTTTCATAAAGATTAGCTTTTAATTTTATGTTTAAATTTCTCTCTGTAAGACTGCCACTCTTGCTGAGTTTTTATTTTTTTAAATTCATTGGTCGCAAAAAGAGCCAAATACGCTTCCATGTCTCTCGGGTTGAAATAACCGACAAGCCCTGTCAAAAGCTTTTGGTCTTCATCAAGGAAAACCGTAGTAGGATATCCCTTCACTCCGAAATAAGTTACAAACTGATGCTGAGGCCCACCTCCATAAGTTGGTTTTCTTTTTGGGTTAAAGTCTGGATTGTTGAATTTTTTTCCTTGGAAAGTTACATCTTCATTTCCTTCGGAATTGAACTTCACTGCGTAGTAATTATCATTGATGTATTCTGTAATCACAGGATTGGAAAATGTATTTTTATCCATCATCTTACACATAGAACACCAGTCTGTGTAGAATTTAATCATTATCTTTTTTGGCGTTTTTTTCTGTGCTTCTAGCGCCTGATCCATACTCATCCAATTCACCTGCGCCATCATAAACATTAATGAAAACACAGAAAATACAATTGCTATTTTTTTCATTCGAATACTAAAATTTATAAGCAACAAATATAAAAACTTTTTTCTTTGAAAAAATAAAAGACCGAAATTTAACGGTCTTTTATACTTTATTTAACATATTTCATTTATTTCACTCCGTGCATCAGTTTCAGAATTACTTTATTAAGTAATATCAGTAAAACTCCACATACACTCACAAATCCTGCGATGTAGGTAAACACCTCTCCTGCGCCCATAGTTTCTACATAAGAAGCAATATACCCTCCTACGATATTAGCAAAGAATGATGACAACATCCATACCGCCATAAGCACAGAGGCCAATTTAGGAGGTGAAAGTTTAGTCACCACTGAAAGTCCCACTGGTGAAATACAAAGTTCTCCAATAGTATGAAGTAAATAAGTCATTATCAACCACATAAGAGCAGCTTTGTTATTCACATCATCCACATCTCCATTAGCACTTCTTTCTGCTACCGCTCCTATCATAAATAAAAATCCAACACCAAGAATAATCATCCCCACACCCATTTTCACAGGAGTTGTTAGTCTTCGCCCAATCGGAGAAGCCCAAAACAAAGTAAATAATGGAGCTAAAGTTACTATAAACAGCGGATTCACAGACTGGAACCAAGAAGTAGGAATTTCAAAAGAACCGATACTTCTGTCAATATATTTATCTGTATATAATGATAATGAAGAACCTGCTTGCTCAAATCCTGCCCAGAAGAATACTGCAAAAATCAATAAAATAAAGATTACAGAAATACGCTGTTTTTCATCTTTTTCATCTAATTCTTTTCCAGTTTCTGGGTTTATAGATTTTTGAACTTTTGCAACTTCAGTATCTGAAACTGCTCCAACAGGTTTTGTTCCTAAATCACCTAAATACTTAGTCCCTAACAAATTAAATATCACCTGTCCTAACAGCATACCTATCCCAGACACCAAGAATCCATATCTATATCCATAGGAAATAGAACCATCCTCATTGGTTGTAGCAAACATATTGTCTGTAACAACTCCTATTATTAGTGGTGCAATCATTGCCCCAAGATTTATCCCCATATAGAAAATTGTAAACGCAGCATCTCTTCTGCTATCACCATCTTTATACAGACCTCCTACCAAAGTAGAAATATTAGGTTTAAAGAATCCATTTCCTATAATTAGTAATAACAAACCAATATAAAGCCCCGTCATACTATTCAATCCAAATAGAGTGAACTGCCCCAGCATCATCGTAATACCTCCTATCGTTACAGCCAGCCTTTTCCCCAAGTATCTATCAGCCAGCCAGCCACCAATCAAAGGTGTAAAATATACGAAGCCCGTAAAGTATCCATACAACAGCATTGCATATTTTTCATCCATTCCTAGACCTCCCTCCATTAGCTTTTTAGTAAGGTAAAGAATAAGTATCGCACGCATTCCATAATAACTGAAACGCTCCCACATCTCAGTAAAAAACAAGAGGTAAAGTCCTTTAGGATGTCCCTTCTTCTGTTGATCTACTTCCATAATGATTTATTATATTTTTTTTAAAGAGCAAATATAAAACTATTTTTTAGAATTAAACAATATATTTATGCCTGTTCTTTGTCAATTAGTGAATTTTTTAGCTTATTTAGTTCACTTTTAACAAATTCAAGTCGCTCTATGATATTTACACTTTCCTCTATTTTATCATTGGTTACCAGCGCAATACGGGCTCCATCCAGCGTGTAGCCTTTTTCTTTGACCAAATGATAAATAATCTTCAAGTTTTTAATATCCTCTGGCGTGAAATAGCGGGTTCCTTTCTTATTCTTTTTAGGATTGAGAATAGGAAATTCTTTCTCCCAATAGCGGAGCAGTGATGCATTGACCCCGAAAGCCAGCGCCACCTCTCCTATTGAATAATACAGTTTATCTGGAAGATTGATTTTCATAATTTTTAATTTTTACTAAAAATATTTCAGCTCTATTTTAGGTTTAATTTGCAATAAAGTATTGTAAATCAATTTTATAATATCGCTTACATCTTTCTTATCCACCATTTCTACCGTGGTGTGCATATATCTAAGCGGCAAGGAAATCAGTGCCGATGGAATCCCTCCATTAGAATAAGCAAAGGCATCCGTATCCGTTCCCGTAGCCCTGCTGCACGCTGCTCTTTGGAATGGAATATTATTTCTCTCGGCAGTTTCTATTATCAAATCTCTCACTTTGTGATGAACCGCTGGTGCATAGGCGATTACAGGCCCTGCTCCACATTTTTGGTCGCCCTCCTTCTTTTTCTCTATCATCGGAGTGGTAGTATCGTGGGTAACATCCGTAACTATCGCAATATTTGGTTTTATGCGCTCTGCTATCATTTCTGCTCCACGAAGCCCGATTTCTTCCTGAACGGAATTGGTAATATAAAGCCCAAACGGCAGTTTTTTCTTGTTTTCTTTCAGCATACGAGCCACCTCAGCAATCATGAAACCTCCCATTCTATTGTCCAACGCTCTACAAACAAAATATCTGTCATTCAGCTCAAAGAACTCATCTGGGTAAGTAATCATACAGCCTACATGGATGCCCAGCTCCTCTACTTCCTCCTTGGTAGTCGCTCCGCAGTCAATGAAAATATTGTCCAATTTCGGTGTTGGTTCGTTCTGATTGGCTCTCGTATGAATAGCAGGCCAGCCAAAAACTCCCTTCACTACGCCTTTTTTACCATGAATATTAACAACTTTAGATGGTGCGATGACTTGGTCTGAACCACCATTTCTAATAACATAAATCAATCCATCATCCGTGATATAATTCACATACCAAGAGATTTCGTCG
>JABCOA020000157.1 GCA_013333875.2 Flavobacteriaceae bacterium
ATTTTAATTTATGATATTATTTTATGATATTTGTATATAGATATTTAAAAAAAATATCTCCCCAAATCATTTGGGAAGATACCTTTATTATTTTTATAGATTATTTTTATATAATCTAATATATATTTTGCTTAAAAATTAAATTATTTTATAAAATTTTTATATTATTTGGTTTAAATTATAAAATAGCTTCTCTTATTTTAGTTAATTTAGCTAAAAGATTGTCTAATTTATCAAGCTGAAGCATATTTGCTCCATCGGATTTAGCTTCAGAAGGATTAGGATGTGTTTCTAAGAATATTCCATCAGCTCCGACGGCAATTCCAGCTTTTGCAATAGTTTCTATAAGTTCTGGTTTTCCGCCAGTAACTCCATTTTCTTGATTAGGTTGTTGTAATGAGTGGGTAATGTCAAGAATTACAGGAGAATATTGTTTCATAATAGGAATTCCACGATAATCTACAATCAAATCAGTATATCCGAAAGAATTTCCTCGTTCTATGATGGCTGTTTTTTCGTTTCCAGAGTCTTTTACTTTCTGCACGGCAAATTTCATGGCTTCTGGTGATAGGAATTGCCCTTTTTTCAGAGTTACGACCTTGTTGGTTTTAGCGGCAGCTACCAAAAGATCAGTTTGTCTAACCAAAAAGGCAGGAATTTGTAATACATCTACAAATTGAGCTGCCAGCTCGGCGTGTGCATTTTCGTGGATGTCTGTAGTGGTAGGAATGTTGAAGGTTTCACCTACTTTTTTTAGGATTTGAAGTGCTTTTTCATCGCCTATTCCTGTGAAAGAATCCACACGAGAGCGGTTGGCTTTTTTGAAACTCCCTTTGAAAATGTAAGGAATTTTATATTTATCAGTGATTTTGATAACGGTTTCGGCTATTCTCATCGCCATATCTTCGTTTTCTATGGCGCATGGACCAGCTATTAGAAAGAAATTTTTAGAATCTTTGTGGTTGATGTTTGATAAATGCTGTATCATATATATGTATTTAAATTTTCACAAATATAGGTTTAATTTTAATAAATATTCAATAGAAAAAGCGAGCTATGAGACTCGCTTTTGTAGGTTTTATTCGGTTACACTTATAACTTTTTGGGTTATTTTTTGAGTTTTTTCCTTTTCATAAGTAGAATCAAAAGGTTTCATAATAGGGAAAAGGAATTGATAAAATGGCGTGATATTCTGCACTTCCTCAGATTTTTCAAAAGCTTTTTCTTTTCCCATCATCTCTAATTTTTTAATGAAATTATCAAATCTTTTGTCAATAACCGAAATGGAATTCACCAAATATTGGTATCCTTTGTCTTTTTTACCAGCAATTTCGTAGCCATTTACTACTGCTTGGACTACCATAGAGTAGAGCATAGGCTGGGTGACCATCTGTCTTCTAAGCAGGTTTTGCTCTCGTTTGCTGAGGCTTAGATAATAGTCATATTCGCTGAAAATATCCTTTTTCATCTGTTCAGCCAGTTTGAGACCTTTCTGTTCTTCTCCGGCTGCTATATATCCGAAAATAATAGCACTCACGGAGCGAGGATCATTATATTTCTCCACAGGAATTTCTTTGGAAGCTAAATCTAAAACTTCCAAAGCTTTTGCTTTTTGTCCTTTTAGAACCAAAGCTTCTGCAGCTCTTCCTGCTGATGTTCTGTAGTTCATAATGTTGGAAGTTGCTGTTTCATCATAGTGGACTTTAAGGTCTTTGAAGTTCCCCCAACGGAAATTTTTAACAACTTTGTAGAGTTCATCAGCATCTACACGCCCTAAATCCCCATCTTCTCTTTCAAGTGTTTTGATAGGAACAAGACGATAGTTAAACCCATCAAATTGTAAATAATCATTTAGGTAAAATATATTTTTGGAGTTATAAATACCTCCAGAAGAGAAACTTATAGGTCTTTTCCAATCAAAATTTGCTAAAATATCCATCATCATAAGTTCATTTTTGTACATGGTAGAACCTTCGTAGTTTATGATGATTTCATTTTCTGCAAGTGGAGCATCCTGAGCTTTTATAATTCCCGATTTTACTGCATTTTCTTTGTTTACAGGCAATACGAATCTGCTCACAGGTAGAAAGTTAAACTTATGGTATTGCTCTTCCCCAAATAACATTTTTAGAATCATATCCTTATCCTCTGATTTGGAACGGAGGAACTGGATAGCTTCTTTTAATGTCATGGTTTCTTTGGTTAGGTATTTTCTTAAAGAAGCCAATTCTGTCGCTGGAACTCCTTGTTCTTCAAGGTTTTCAAAGATATTAGCCCAGCTGTTTTTATTCATTAGATAGATTTGGTCATTCATTCCATCTCGGTATTCGGCGTGAGATAGCGACGAAGGAACAGGCATCGCATTATAAGTTCTTCTTTTCACTTGGTCTATGTTCCAAGGTGTCGCCAAAAGCGTATGGTTGATTACCTTCACATCATCTCTAAATCTTTCTGTCTCTTGGATAGCCCAAGTAGGGTAGGTGTCATTATCTCCATAGACAAATAAAATTCCATTTTTAGGAAGGGATTTTAGTGAAGAATAGGCATAATCATATGCTGTGTATCTGCTACTTCTGTCATGTGGAGTATAGTTTTGGAAGCCCATCATTAGAGGAATTCCCATTAAAATAGCACCAATGCCGATATTGACAGTGTTGTTTTTTATTTTATTTTTAAGGAAGTCAAAAATTCCCGCCACGCCTAGACCTATCCATATCGCAAAAACATAGAATGAGCCGACCATAGCGTAGTCTCTTTCCCTTGGTTCAAATGGTTTTACTCCTGTGTAGAAAATAATTCCCACACTCATCAGGATAAATATAGAAAGCAGGGCGTACAATCTTCCGAAATCTTTTAGTGATTGGTATGCAAAACCAATGATTCCAAGAAGGAAAGGCAGGAAGAAAAAGTATACAGTGCTCTCGTTTTTGAATTTTGATGGAAGGTTGTCTTGGTCGCCCAGCATCATATTGTCAATAGCAGAAATTCCACTAATCCAGTTGCCATTCGTGTTTTCCATGTGTCCTTCTAGGTCGTTTTGTCTTCCTACGAAATTCCACATCAGATAACGAGCGAAATAATATCCATTCTGGAAATCAATGAAATAATGCAGGTTTTGCGCCAAAGTAGGCTTTTTGATTTTGATTAAATCATAGCTTTTTACATCAAGATAATCTTTTGCAGTGATGTTTCCATCTTCATACTTAGCTTTTAATTCATCAAAAGCTTTTTTTGCATGAGGGTTGTCCACTATATTTTCATTGGAATAATTAAACTCAAAATCAGGCGCACCATACATAGACACATAGTTGTTCATTACAGTCCTATCAGAGTTGTACATTCTCGGCAAGAAGCTGACATGGTCTTTGTTGTACACATAACTGGTGCGTTCGTCTACTTTGTCATATTTTCCTGTTTTTTCATTTTTTTCGTAGACATCGCCTGTTTTTATTGTTTTGTAGCCGCCATCCTCGTTTCTTTCTATTCCGTGCGCATCTAGATGAGCAGTGTAGTTTTGTCCATATATAGTAGGCCAGTCGCCGTACTGCTCACGGTTGTAGTAGTCCAGCATACCGATGGCAGTATCAGGATTGTTCAGGTTCATAGGAGGATTGGCATTGGCTCTGATAGGAATCATCATCCAGCACGAAAATCCGATGATCATATAAACTACTGATAATGCGATGGTTTGGTATAGATTGTTTTTGGTTTTTCTTGTGTATCGGATGATATAATAACAAAAAGCAACCAAAATGATAAATGCAATGATAGTTCCCGAATGAAACGGCAGTCCGATACTATTCACAAAGAAAATTTCGCTCTTTCCGAAAAGCCTCATGACAATAGGGAAAATCCCTTTAAAAACAAATGCTAAAACTCCAAGCGTGATGAAATTAGCAATAATGAAGTTTTTCCAAGTGAATTTGTAATTTCTAACATAGTAGATGAAACACACCGCAGGAACTGCCAGCATCACCATCATATGGACACCCACGGAAAGCCCTGTGATAAAGAAAATCAGGATAATCCATCTCTGGCTGTCGCTGTCATGGTATTCGTTTTCCCATTTTGTAATCAGCCAGACTACAAGTGCGATGAACATAGACGCCATAGAATACACCTCGCCCTCCACAGCAGAATACCAGAAAGTATCCGAAAAAGTAAACGCCAGTGAGCCTATAACACCCGAAAACAACACGGAAATCATCTCTGCTGGGCTGAGCTCTTCCATTTCTTTGTTTAAAATTCTACGGACTAAATGTGTAATGGTCCAAAAAAGAAATAAAATAGTAAATGCACTGAACAGCGCAGACATAGCATTGATAATCAGTGAGTAATAAGTTTCATTCCCGAAACTCAAAATAGCTGCCACAGCGCCCACCAGCTGGAACAATGCCGCTCCTGGTGCGTGGGTAACTTCCAGTTTTACAGCGGATGAGATATATTCGCCCGTGTCCCAAAAGCTGAATTTATGCTCTATAGTAGATAGATAGGTCACCAAAGCAATCCCAAAAACTGCCCAGCCTAATATGTTATTCCATTTTTTAAATGTCCAGTTTTTCATTAATAAAAATAATTTGTCGCGAAATTAAGATTTTTTGATAAAAGAAATCCAATTTTTAGCCTAAAATTATGTTTTTTTTTAAATATTTATCTGATGAGGAAAAATTCTTTTTTAGAATTATTTTAAATAAAAATTTGGTTTGTGTATTTAAAAATATTAGTTTTGCCTAACATTTATTTCTAATTAAATCTAATTATATTATGAAAAATTATAAACTTTTTCCATTATCAGCCCTGTTTTTCATAGGTTTGATGAATGCGCAAGATGTAAAGCAAGACTCCCTTCACAAGGATAAAAATGTAGATGAAGTGATTATCACAGGAACGCTCAAACCGATAAGCAAGTCTAAAAGTCCCGTTCCAGTGGAGATTTACACCAAGAAATTTTTTGAAAAAAATCCGACTTCTAATCTTTTAGAATCTATTTCTATGGTTAATGGGATTCGTTCGCAGATTAACTGTTCGGTTTGTAATACGGGAGACATCCATATCAATGGGCTGGAAGGGCCTTACTCGCTGATTCTCATCGATGGAATGCCGATAGTGAGTTCCCTTTCCACGGTCTACGGTCTGAGTGGAATCCCGAATTCTATGATAGAGCGAATAGAAATCGTGAAAGGTCCTGCATCCTCTGTATATGGGACAGAAGCGATGGGAGGAACTATCAATATCATCACTAAAAACGCTTTGACCGCACCGAAGTTTGCTTCGGATTTTAGCACGACTTCTTGGGGCGAGCAGAATATGGATTTGGCTACGAAATTCAATATTGGTAAGAAAGCAGCGTCTATCTTGAGCGTGAATTATTTTAATTTTACGAATAGAATTGACAAGAATAATGATGGCTTCATGGATACCACGCTTCAAGACCGAGTTTCTGTGTTTAACAAGTGGAATTTTAAGCGAAAAGACAATAGAATGGCTTCCTTTATGGCAAGATACCTTTATGAAGACCGATTGGGAGGGCAGCTCCAGTGGCAGAAACAGCATAGAGGCGGCGATGAAGTCTATGGCGAAAGTATCTATACCAACCGCTTTGAGGCGATAGGGCTTTATCAGCTTCCTACGGTGGAGCAGTTGTTTTTACAGCTTTCGTTTAATTATCATAATCAGGA
>JABCOA020000158.1 GCA_013333875.2 Flavobacteriaceae bacterium
AAGCTCAAACATAATGTATTCCTCTATATCCTTTACATAGAAATAGGCTTCATCAATGGTAGCGCCGTCATTTTGGGCTAAAAAATTAAAATAATCATCAGGCAAGGTAAAGCCTAAAAACTCCTGAAAAGCAAGAGCTTTTGCTTCACTCCCTTTGTTAATTGCTTCTATTTTCATACTTGTAAAATGTTATACTTGTTATTTTGTGCTTTATGGATTGGTGAAGTATGGAACTTTAACAAGATATCTGATACATTACCTATTACCATAAACTTATTTTATATTTTTCTTTATAAAAAATATTGAACAAGACAAAGAACTCATCCAAAGCCTTTTCTTCCGTTTCAAATTTATAAAAAAGTATATTAGCCCATCCCATAGAATCATTAATATTGTATCTTTTTCTTAGCCATTCATAGAATTCGGTATATAGTACATCAGACTTTACATCTTCTTTCTCATCACGATGATACCACCCATTAACAAAGGCTTCAAAACAAAATATACTATGTTTCCTAATATACATTTCAGGAATAGGTTTAATAAGTTTTATAAGTTCTATAATAGTCATATTGAAAATATTAAAAATCAGTTTTTGTATCTGTTATATTAGCATATTATGTTTTTAACAGCATATCTGAAATATTACTATATTTAAAAAATTAGGATTATTCTGTCTTTAGAACTATGTATTCCGCCCAAAATTCAATCTTTTGTCCTTCATAAAACTCTAAATAAAAGTATCCTCTTCTATCATCCGAAAGTTCCTTTAATTTTCCTTTAGTTTCAAATCCGCCTCTATATAAAGTATCTATTGTAAAACCTTCTGTTTCTTTTATTTGGGGGTAAAAAGAAAAATTAGCAATAGTTACATTTATAAAATTAAAAATCACATTTTTATTTTCTTCAATATGGTTTAGATATATAAATAACTCATTATCAGAATAGAATAATTTTTGACAATAATAGTCATTATGAAAATCATAATAAATATTATTAAATTTATATTGAATCAAATTTTCAAAAAGAGGTATTGAAGTTACACTTATCATAATTATAAGCAATTTATTTTCTATTTTATGATAAAGTTATTTACAAATTTTCTTCAAAGCTCATAGATTTCTCCATCGATAACCATTTTATAAAAAAACTATAAATAAAAGGCGCAGAACATGAGCCTGCACCTTTCGTTATATGAGAAACCTAAATAGATTAGTTTCCATTTTTAGCATCCTCTATCATCTTTTCGTTTGCGGTGATAGCAAACTCCACTCGTCTGTTTTTAGCTCTTCCAGACTCAGTATCATTAGAAGCTACAGGCTCAGATTCTCCCATACCAATAGCGGTAAATCTGCTTGATTTTAGACCTTTTGCTTTAAGGTAGTTTACTACCGCATCAGCTCTTCTTACAGAAAGCTTTTGGTTGTAATCATCAGCACCTTTGTCATCAGTGTGTCCGTAAACATTGATGTTTGTATCAGGATTGTTTTTGAAAACCTCTGCTACTTTGTTCAAGTTGCTTTTTGCAGTAGAAGTCAGATTAGCAGAATTGAAATCAAAATTCACGCTGTTTTCATTCAAAACTACTTTAATACCTTCTCCTACACGCTCTACTTCTGCACCTGGAAGGGCTGTTTTTATCTCACGAGCTTGTTTGTCCATCTTGTTTCCGATGACACCACCAGCTACACCACCTACGATACCGCCTAAAACAGCACCCATAGTTCCTTTCCCACCTTTACCGATGTTGTTACCCAAGATTCCTCCGATAACAGCTCCACTGGCAGCACCTATAGCTACACCCCTTTGTGTATTGTTAGAATTTTTGATAGCTTCACAACTTGTGAATAATAATGACCCAGAGAGTCCAAGTGCCACTACATATGGCTTATTAAATATCTTCATAATATAAATTATTTTACTCGTTGGAATTGATAATATACTTTAATAACTTCCCCTTCAAAAGGTACGCTCTGCGTAAGGGTAAAACTATCTTTCTGCTGATTTTCCAGCTGAAGCACATATCCTTCTGTGATTTTTTTAGCCTTTACATTATCTTGAAGTTTTTTGAATCTAAATTCTTTGTTTTTTGTAACTTCAAATTTGATGGCTTGTCTCACCATAGGGCAGTCGCCTTTTCCGTTTAGGCTATAGCTTCCAGAATAGTTGTTAGGAATCAGTTTCCATGTTCCTCCTACAAAACACTGAACATCAATATTTTCGTGGAAAGGCTTTAGTTTGAATTTTTTATCATAGTCTACAGAAGACACTACCCATTCGCCTTTTAGGTCATAATTAGTCAAAGTGTGGCTTTGCTGTGTAGCAGACCCTTGTGATTTACAAGCTGTCAGGAACAATGCTCCCAAACCTGCTGTTAATAAGAACTTTTTCATAATTTCTAAGATTTCAATTTTTATAATAACTGCTAAATTATACAAATTTATTTTAACAAAAAAGAAAATCTTGTTTTTTAAGAATTTTTTATATTTTATTTAGTAACTTTGTAGAGTTTTTATTTCTTTAATTCAAAAGAAAGAATTATACTTAGATAATCAGAATTTTTTATATCATATGAAAAAAAACATTATTTTATTAGGACTTTTAGCTACTACAAGTTTAGCTTTTGCCCAATCTGGAAAAGTAGGGGTAAACACGAGTAACCCAGAGGCTACTCTAGACATAAAACCCAGTGCAGCAAATGCAGTAACTTCTGCAACTACAAACGAAGGTATACTTATACCAAGAGTAAGTAGAGACAGACTAAAAAGTATTGCTACTGCTAATTTGAAAGAATCTACTTTAGTATATGTAGATAACATCTCAGGAACTACAAATCCAGTAACTTCTAATGTAACTTCTAAAGGTTTCTATTATTATAGTTCTACTGAAAACAAATGGGTAAAAATAGCGGAAGGAGCAATACAAGAACAAGACCTTAGACTAGTAGGTGCTAATAACCACATCACACAAGATGCAGGAAAAGGAGGAAATGGTACTGATGCAGGTACTGGTGGTTATAACATTGCTATAGGGAAACATTCTTTATTTTCTATCGCAGGAGGAACTCAGAATATAGCTATTGGAGAAAATTCACTTTATTCCAACCGAGGAGGTATTGGAAATATAGCATTAGGTAATAGTACTTTATACAATAACCAAGGGGGTGTAGATAATATTGCTATTGGTAATAGAGCCCTTCTTAATGGTAGTTCTGGTGCTATTGGTAATATTGCCATTGGGAGAGAGGCACTTATGTCAGGAGGTGATGGAGTTGCTATAGGTTTAAATGCATTAAGATCAAGTATAGGTGGTTATAACACAGCTATAGGGTATCATACTCTTAAGGAAAATACTAGTGGAAAAAACAATATTGCTATAGGAGAATACTCCCTTAGAGACAATACCACAGGAAATGACAATATTGCCCTAGGTAATGGTGCTCTCTTATTAAATACAACTGGTAATAGTAATTTTGGATTCGGTACAAATGCCCTTAGAAATAATACAACAGGAAATAACAACATTGCTATGGGTGCTACTGCTTTATTTAATAATACTACAGGATTGGACAATGTTGCTCTAGGTGCTGGTGCCTTATTTAATAATACTATAGGTACGAATAACATTGGTTTAGGTACAAACTCACTTAGAACCAATACTACTGGTAAAGACAATGTTGCTCTAGGATCTACAGCCCTTTTTGCTAATACCACAGGGGTAAATAACATTGCTATTGGAACTAATGGACTTAGAAATAATACAACAGGGAATAACAACATCGGTTTTGGTACTAATACTCTTCGTCTAAATACTACTGGGGAAAGAAACATCGCTATCGGTGATGGAACTTTATCTGGAAACACTATAGGTTCTTACAATGTTGGTCTAGGTATTTCTACTCTTAACTCTAATACTGTAGGGGTAGCTAACATCGGACTTGGGGTGAATACTCTATCTAAAAACATCAATGGTAACTCTAATATTGGTATAGGTAATAGTGCTTTATTTGAAAATGTTTCTGGAAATTACAATATTGCTATAGGACACCATCCATTATCTAAAGCTACTACCGCAGGACATAACATTGCGATAGGATATGGTGCTTTGGAAGAAAATCTTACTGGAAGTTACAATATCGCTGCGGGAACTTATGCATTAGCTAAAAACACTTCTGGACAGCATAACAACGCTCAAGGTCTGAATGCCTTAGTAAATAATGTTACAGGAAACAACAACACTGCTATTGGTAACGGAGCAGGAGAATGGGTAAAAGGACATAATAATGTGCATTTAGGAAGTTCAACTTTCCCTGTAAGTAATACTGCTGAACTAGACAATGTAGTGGTAATAGGAAATGGAATCAATGCTTCTGAACTTACTGCAAGCTCTGGGCAAGATAATACTATTATCTTAGGATATAAAAAAGGACATAACAGAAGTCCTAATATAGGGGTAGGAACATACAAACCTGATGCTAAATTACATATAGAAGCTAATGGACCTACTGCTATCAAGATAGTAGACACTAACCAAGGGGCAGGAAAAGTCCTTACCAGTGATGCTAATGGTGTAGGAACTTGGAAAGATGTAGAATTATTCAAAGGAGCACCTGCTGTAGGAAGATTTACATGGAATGCAGGAGTGAGATTAGGGAATTCGCGTTGGAATAAAATCGCTACTGTGGTCGTGAAGCCTGGGACAAATATGGTTTTTGTAAAACTTCACATATTGAGTTCTCAAGTACCTCACCCTACAAAAGCCTATACGAGAGTCTATGTGGGACTGAAAGATGTAGGAGCAAATAATGGTTATACTAATGAAAAACCTGTCTACACAATGTTCCATCCGTATTTAGAGCATGATTATGAATTAGTAGGGAATTTTATTTATAATAATAATACAAATTCTTATCAGACATTGTATTTGAATTTACAGAGTGATGTTCCTAATATTATCAGAAGTGCCTTTGAATATGACACATCTGCTAGTCAGGTATATGGAACAACTTGGTATGAAAATTGGTTCTATTCAGTTCCTGTTAATTAAAAACAAAATAACACCACTGAAATGGTGGTGTTTATTTACAATTAAAAACGCTTCCTATTTTGGAAGCGTTTTTCTATTTAATTA
>JABCOA020000159.1 GCA_013333875.2 Flavobacteriaceae bacterium
ATTGACTATTAAAATTATCTAAATGCGCTGTATGTCGCTAAAATCATACTTAGCTGAGATGTGTAATCCTCTATATTTTCCATCGTAATTTCATCTCCATACTGCTCAAAACATTTCTTTCCCAACTCTACATCAAGGAGATAAATATCCTTTTTTTTCAGCCAGGTTTCTTTGCTGATGGAGCATAATTCCATAAAGTTTGGCTCTTCTTGTAATTTACGAAAGGCTTTTAAATTGGTCAGTTCCCGTATACCGAGATACTTTGCCTTTGGTGTTTCTGTGGAAATATCGCTCAGATTATTCATTTCCCTAATGACAGCATCTTTTAAATACCCTGCACTGGGTAATAAATTAGTAAGCCGATTGATATAATCATCAAAGAAACCTGTCCCTAACTCCCAGTTTTTTGCTAATGGAATTCCAATTGCTAACGGATTCCCTGTCCAGCCATCATCGTTATAGCGTGGCGGTGAAATAATCAGGTGTCCGCTTTGGCTTTCTTCCTTATGCTGGCTGATATAGACATACATATAGACAAGATTTTTGCTGTCTAATTCTTTCACCCATGAACGCATTCCGCGAAAGTCCATAGGAACAGCCAAAAACCCTTGTTCTATGAGAAATTTCTCTAAATTTTTGATTTCATTTGAAAAACTTATTTTCATTTCAATTTAATTTAAATGATTTTTATTTGGCTTGAAAAAAATCAGCATGGCAAATAGCATGATTTATCATCTCACGCTCTTGGATAAAATGCTCTTGACTAGCCTGTTCTGCTAATATAGTATAAGAAAAACAGCATATAGCGATTTGGGTGTCACTGATGGGAATAGTAATATCCCAAAAATCAATTTCTAATGTTTCACCGTTTTCTTTAGATTGTTCGCGTTTAAAAGCACAAGGTAAGCCATTTTCTAATGCGATGGTGCTGGATTCTGCTAGTTTTTGCTGTATTATTTGCTCGATATTTTGTACCGAAAACAAAAGCGTCTGCACTCGCAAAGTTGCAGAATCAGGCGAGTCTTCATAGAATAGAGTGAAGTCTTCATCTTGCTCACTTATCCAGTTTTCAGGGATTTGAAACTGAATGATGTTATTTAAATTGATAGTCTTCATGTTTTTTTCCTTTTTAGGAATTATAATTCAGATATTCTTTTATAAAAACTTCAAAGCTGTCCCAGTGTCTGCTAAATTCCTTATTTTCAATGAGATTTTGAATGTCATCAGCCTCCACAAAGAAAACTTCATCCGTATTTTTATCATACAAAATATAGTCATCCAGCTCATCGTGTAGTAATGAGAAATAATTATCAGCCAAGCCAAGATTTTCTCTTAAAGCTTCCGTTTGGCTGCTTGGTAAGTCTTCCAAATCCATTGCTAAATCAACCAAATATCCTATTTCTCCATAGATTTCATCACTGTATATACACCAAAATTCAACAAAATCTTGATTCACTTCATTAAATCCTAACTTTTTGAACATTTCACGGTATTTCTCCTGTTGTTCTGGCATTATTCTACCAAACTCCTCATCAAGATATTCTTTAAAACTATTATCCAGCATAATAATATTATTTTTTATATTTTAATTAAAAATAAATCTTTCCAAAGCAAATATCCTAATTTATAATGATCTTTCCATTAGAAAGATTGTTCCTATTAACATGATTTTCTTTTGTCAATCCGAAAAATTATTTAATCCAATTCCTGAATGAACAGCTTTTCTGCAAATATATTAATATTCCCTCCGTTGTCAATTAGTATAATTTCCCAGTGCTGATGTTTTTCTGTTTTCTCTTTACACCAAATAGACTGGATATACAAGCTATCGCCAGAGTAGCAAAGAGGGTTTATAGACTGCTCTCCAGCTTGGATTTTTATATTAAAACTGCTCGTGTTATGAAAAACAAACTGATACCGTTCCAAATCAGTATTCAGTTTACTTACAGAAATCACCAAATCCTGTGGCTGTGTGGGATTATCCACATCAAAATTAAAATAGATGGAATGGATTTTTGCATCGGATAGATTGTTTATGAGTTCATTGTTCTGTATGCCAGTGAGTTTCATGAATTGTTTTTTTAGTTGGTCTGAAAACTGCAGAGTCGATTATTTTCGCTGTAGAATCCGTTGTTTAGCAGTTTGTTGGTAATCTTTCTTACCAAAAATTAAATCAAATGGACTAAACAATTTGCATTCGTTTTTGGTGACCATATTATCGTATTCAAACAAGCCTTGCACCCTTTCATCATCTAATGATAAAAGGTTTTTTTCTATTATCAATAAAGCAACCAATGCCGTATTGAAAAAACAAGGAGGAAATCTTTTAATGTAATGCAGTAAATCAGGCGATAAGACTTCTGCAGCTTGAATAAATTTAAAATGGTTGGCTTGCAAATTCCTTAAAACATCATTAAAGATAGTAGTACCCATCTCTGGATATAGATGCCCAGTATCATCATTAGTCATTATTGGGAATCCATAATAGTAGTGTGAAAGTTGGAAGGAGTTTTGTGCAAAAAAAAGATTACGGAACTCCTTTGATTCGTCTTCTAGCATCTTTAAAAAAGTATTATCCATCTCTTGCTCAAAAAAATCACCTACTTCCTTGTTATAAGACGCTAGTTGCAAATAAAATCCCTTATAATTTTGGGAATAGTCAAACCGCATTTCTGTATAGGAACTTTTGTTTATACCAAACCGTATTTTATTTTTAAATACTTTAGGGTGTAATTCGCTAGAATTATCAGCAATAAAAGCAATTAACTCTTTTAAGAATTCATCTTTGTTCATATAAGTAAAATAAGGGAGTAAAACTACAATGAATTTGTGGTTTGTAAAATATAATTTTGGAGTATTTCCATTGATATTGTTGGGAATAGGGTGCTTTTTTCTCTCCCCCATAAAATCCCAGTTTTGACATAGTTAGACAACTCTTTATGTATTTTATCTGCTGAACCAGCCATACCAAAAGAGCTATATTTGTAAATCTCTTGAAGATTATTTTGTTCATTAAGTTGTTCTATAACAATTTCATAATCAGCGCTTTTGTATATGTTTGTTAGTTTAACCAAAGAAACATATTGATTAACATCACCTTCATTTTGTAATCCTTTCAAAAGATAATGAAATGGATGCAAATAGATGGTTTCTATTGCTCTACTATTGGGTATGACAGAAGTAATCTCTTTTACAAAAAAGTCCTTAAACTTATGTGCAGCACAACTTTTTGTGAATAAAATTTTTGTTTCATTTAAGTCTATTTTTATCTCTTCATTGAAATCAGAGAAAAATACATCAAAAAATTCAAAAAATGTATTTCCTCGATGCTGACAGATAGAGTATAAATCATCTGTAATCTTAATAAGATATACACTATCTATGGTATCAATAAAATCTTTCTTTAGTTTTAGCATATTGTTATCTTTTTGTAACCTGGTTGTTTAACATTAAGTCTAGTGTTTGTTGAACTCATCATTTTTAATAGAAAAACTATCCCCATTGTTTAAAGAGGGAAGTTTTTTATAAAGATATACTTTTTATTGAAAAAAATTATTGGTATCGTTTATGCTCTTTATGCTTTGAAAATCTCTTTATCAAAGGCATTATCCAAGATTTGTATTTCTCTACATCTAGGATTTGTGAGTCTGTATTGGCTTTGTAAGTTATCCAAATACTGAAAGGCAGGAATATAAAATTCGGTAGCCAAGCAGCGATATATGGGTCCATTTCTCCCTTCCAAGCCATGTTCTCTGCAGAAATATTGAGAACGAAAAATATGATGAATATGATGATGGAAAGAAGAATTGGCATTCCTATTCCGCCCTTTCTTACGATAGACCCTAGACTGGTTCCTATCAGCAGGAATAAAACACTCATCACCGAATACGCCAAAATCTGCTGTTGGTGCATTACTACTTTTGCATAAAGTTTGGCATGTGAGAGCATTTCTTCGTTTTTTGCTTCAATGTTTTTTTGGATGAGGTCTATTTTCTCATGTGCATTGAAGAGTATTTCCAGTTTTTTATCTTGGTTTATAGAATCTAAACTAAATGGCGCCTGAGTTTTTTTGTTCTTATTTTTGTCTTTGTTTTTATCCAAAATTTCTATGAAAGAACTGCTCTGAGAAACTAAATCTGAAGAAATTTCAGAGTATCTTTTTTGTTTTTCGGCTTTTACGAGGTCTACAGTAGAGTTGAGCTGTGCATAGTTCTGGAACTCATAGCTGTCTGTGATTTTTTCACTCTCGATAGCCTTGTCAAGAAGCTCACTGATGTCAAAATGAGACACTAAAGAATCAAACTTAATGGTCTGATTCTCCTGTCTGAAACGGTCTTGATAGTTTGGTTTAGCAAGATTATCTTCAAAAATATATCCATCATA
>JABCOA020000160.1 GCA_013333875.2 Flavobacteriaceae bacterium
GAAGCAAGAAAAGAAGAAGAAGCTAAACTAATCGCTGCTGCTAAAAGCATCGTAGAACAATTGAAAAAAACTACTGTTTCTATCGCTGCTAAAGTAGGTTCTGGAGATAGATTATTCGGTTCTATCAACAATATCAACCTAGCTGAAGCTCTTGCTAATGCTGGAGTAAATGTTGATAAAAAATATATCAGAATCCCTGGTAACTCTATCAAGAGATTAGGTAAATTCTCTGCTAAAATCAGACTTCACAGAGATGTAGAGCATGAATACGAATTTGATGTAGTATCTGATGCTCCTGCAGCTCCTGCTAAAAAAGAAGAAGCTAAATCTGAAGAAGCTTAGTTTCGAACTTTTATAAAATTAAAACCTCTTTTTAGAAAGAGGTTTTTTTTAGTTTAATATCCTTTATGTATGTATCTTATCAATTTTATTCCTAAATCTGTCCAAACAATTTTAGAATTGGCATTTCTTTGAATATGCAAATCTGCCAAGTTGATTTCATCTAAAATCAGCTCTATATTCGCTCCTTGGATGTATGTAGAAAAAGCATCCCAATTAAAATTATTTTTAGTGAGTTTCTTATAAACCAACTCTTCTGCTCCATAATTTTGAATCAGAGCCAGACGAAACATTTCCAAACAATAATTCAAAAAATCCTTCTGTTTATCCCTATTCCACTCGGATATTGCGCGTGCCCAATGGATAATTTCCCGCAGAACGACTGGCTTTTTCTTCGCCTGAAAAGCATTTCTCACCCAAGTGATGAATAACTCCTCAAAATCATCATCTAACCTGCCTTTCTCAGCTATTTTTTGAGCAACATTAAAATTTCCCTGCGACTGATAGACTATTTCTCTCGCCTGCTCTTCCGAGATTTCATAACGGCTGAGCAGCGCATTTTGGATCTCTTCATCCTCTATTCTAGGAACTTCTATTATCTGGCAACGGGACAAAATGGTCTGTAAAATATTTTCTATACTATTGGTCAATAGGAAGATTTTTGTTTTTTCTGGTGGTTCTTCCAAAAACTTCAAAAATTTATTCGCTGCTGAAGCATTCATCTTATCTATCCCCCATACAATAAGGATTTTCGTTCCTCCTTCATAGCTTTTTAGGCTAAAAATCTTTCCCCATTCCTCCACCTCATCCACAGAAATAAGTAACTGTTTATTCCCATCTAAAATCTCTCCCCAATCATGAATAGATGCATAAGGATTGGCCAAAATCATCTCTCTCCATTCATGGAAAAAATTCTTACTCAGAGAATTATTATTTTTAGTAAAAACAGGAAAACTAAAATGCAAATCAACATGGTTAAGTGTTTCTACCTTTGTCACAGAATGCTCATTTTCTCTTTTAAAAAGCTCCTGCACATAGGCTAAAACCAAAGGAAGCCCGCCATAGCCTTCCTCTCCTACAAATAACTGAGCGTGAGCCACTCGGTCTTTGTTGATGGAATCTTGGAGAATCTCTATCAGTTTTTTTTGTCCTATTATTTGAGTCCAATTCATAGCCCAAAGATAGTATTTTTGGAGGGAATTTTTCTATTTTAACAGAAATAACATATTTTAACATTAAATAAATTTTTGATTTTCATTATTAATTAAGATATTTGCAATATTTTAAAAATAAAGAATGAAGAAAATTGTCGTTTCAATTTTTGTGGCAGCATTAGGTTCACATGCAGCAGCTCAGAATATCGGAAACTCTCCTTATGCAGCCTACGGAATCGGAGATATCAAATATGATAACTCTGTGGAAACTCGGTCTATGGGCGGGATTTCTACTGCTTATGTTTGGGATTTTAACAATCAATTTAATTTTCAAAACCCTGCAGCAAACCAGAATTTGGAAATCACTTCCCTAAGATTTCATGGGACTAACGAAAACCAATATTTCAAATCTGGATATAATGGGAATAAATATGGTAAACATTCCTCCTATCTTTCAGGAATATCTCTAGCTTTTCCTCTTTCTAAAAAGGTAAAATTAGGGATAGGATATCAGCCATATAGTTCAAAAGATTACAGCATTACACAGAGTACATCTCTGCCAGATGGAACTGCTGGTGTTCAAAATTTCCATGGTGATGGTGGTATCAATCTCGTTCAGCTTGGAGTTGGGTATTCCATTACACCTAGTTTCTCTGTAGGTTTGTCTAACAATCTATACTTTGGGAGAATTTCTGATGTTCAGGAAACAGCCTATGAAAACACTACTTTGATAAGCAGTATAGAAAACGAATCAAGTGTTACAAGTTTTAATTTCACATTAGGTTCTGTTTATCAGAAAAAACTTAAAAATAATAAAAAACTGACTTTCGGGGCTTCTTATACTTTTGGGAATACTTCGGATTTTAAATCAACTTACACAAACAGCACCTATTATCTAAATGGGACTACTAAGTCTAATGAAGACATTGTAGCACAAGAATCCAAAAACACAAGTAATACTATTCCGCAGAAATTATCCCTCGGTGTAGGATTCGGGCACGATGCTAAATGGTTTGTGTCTGGTCAGTTTGACTACAAAAGCGGGAAAAATGCAGAGTCTCTACGCTATTTATCTTACAGCTATGACAATGCTTACAGAGTATCTGTAGGGGGCTGGTATCTTCCTAACTACAATAATTTTAGAAATTATTTTTCAAGAGTTACCTACCGTTATGGGGCTTTCTATGAAAAAGGTCATCTGAATGTACAAGGCACGAATATCAACCAATATGGGCTTTCGTTCGGGGCTTCTTTCCCTTTCCAAAAAAGCAATGTTACCAGACTTAGCACCTTGGATTTAGGTATTGAATTAGGACAAAGAGGAACGGTTAAAAATAATTTAATCAGAGAAAATTTCTTAAATTTCACCATTGGTATAAACTTTGCCAACAAATGGTTTGAAAAACAATACTTTGACTAGTTTTTTCTTTTTATGAAATTTCAAATGAATAAATACAAAAAAAATATAGTTGCTGTTTTTTCCGTAGCTATATTTTTTGTTTTGCATTCTTGTGAAGAAGATCTTACCGAGGTCAATAGAGACAAGAATAAAAATTTCCCTTCCAGAATTATTTATAATTCAAATATTCTACAAAAAGATTCTGGTTTCGTGAAAATCAGATTCAAAGCGCCTATTTTAGAAGAATATGAGTTCATAGACACTCCATACATAGAAGCCAAAAAGGGTATTTACCTTGAATTTTATGACAAAAAAAATCCTGATATTCCTGGAACTCTGAAAGCCAATTATGCCAAATTCATAGAAAAAAAAGAATATTATGAAGCCAAAGGCGGAGTGAAAGTGACCAATAGCGAGGGACAGTCTTTCGTGATGAAATCCATCTACTGGGACAAGAGAAATAAGCAGATGTACACCAAAGATTCAGTTTTTATTTCTGATAAAGAAGGGAATGTCTTTGTGGCAGCGAACGGAATGGTTGCCAAAGATGATTTTACAGAATATACTTTCTACAACAACTCAGGAGAAATCAACCCAAAAAAAATGCCCGACAAATAGGCTTTTTATAAAAATTAAAAATAAATCCTCTTCATATACGAAGAGGATTTATTTTATCTGATTTGAAGTATTTTATTTAAATAAAACTGCTCCCACTGTCACAAAACTAGTCTGGTCTATCAAGATAGCACTTCCATTTTCGCGGATACTTTGATAGCTGTCGTAGCTCAGCGGCGCAGAGGTTTTTAGTAGAACTTCCACTACCTCGTTTAGTCCTGCATTGGCTGGGTTTATCTCCTTTTCAAGGGTATTTACATCCAGTCGGTATCGGATTTCCTTCACCATAGCGATTACGGTTTTGCTGTTATGCTGAAGCAGATATTTAGTCCCGATAGCCAAAGGTTTTTCATCCATCCAGCACACAAGCGCCTCGATGTCTTGTCCAGTTTTCAACAAACTATCTTCTTTCGCTATCAAGTCTCCTCGGCTAATGTCTATATCATCCGCCAGATGAAGCACAGCACTCTGTGGAGCGAAACATTCCTGAACTTCCTTACCGCCGACTTCTATGGCTTTTATGGTAGTTTCTATGTTAGAAGGATAGATTTTCACCTTGTCATTCACCGCGAAAACTCCGCTTTCCACTTTCCCTGCATAGCCTCTGTAATCATGAAGCTCATCCACCTGCGGACGAAGAACCAGCTGCACTGGGAACCTTCCATTCACATGATTTAGGGAAGTCTGAAGCTCCACAGTTTCTAAAAGATTCAGCAATGCAGAACCTTTATACCAAGGCATTTTTTCGGATTTATCTACTACATTATCGCCATCTTTCGCACTGATAGGAATAAATTTAACATCTTTTAAAGCTAATGAATTGGCTACTTTTCCGTATTCTTTTACAATCTCATTGAACTTTTCTTCAGAATAATCCACCAAGTCCATTTTGTTTATCGCCACCACCACATGCGGAATGTTCAAGAGTGAAGCGATGATAGAGTGTCTTTTCGTCTGCTCTATCACGCCATTTCTAGCATCCACCAAGATGATAATCAAATCTGCATTGGACGCTCCTGTCACCATGTTTCGTGTGTACTGGATATGCCCTGGCGCATCAGCGATGATGAATTTTCTCTTTGGTGTGGAGAAATATTTATACGCCACATCTATGGTTATTCCCTGCTCTCTTTCTGCACGAAGTCCATCGGTCAAAAGAGCTAAATCCACTTCTCCATCCTCACGATTTTTGGTGCTTCTTTCGATGGCTTCCAGCTGGTCTACTAGTATATTTTTGCTGTCGTAGAGAAGTCTTCCGATGAGGGTACTTTTTCCATCATCTACACTTCCTGCCGTTAAAAATCTTAATATATCCATTTTTATTAAATCCAAAAAAGTTAAAAATACCCGTTTTTCTTTCTGTCCTCCATTGCCGCTTCTGATATTTTATCATCAATACGCGTTTCTCCTCTTTCGCTGGTACGAGTGGCTGTAATTTCGTTGATAATATCATCTATTATATAAGCCTCAGACTCCACTGCCGCAGTACAAGTCATATCTCCTACGGTACGATAGCGAACTTTCTTCTTCAGAATCACATCATTTTCATCAATTTGGATGTATGGAGAAACTGCTATCAGCTGTCCTTGGTGGTCTATCACTTCTCTTTCGTGAGAGAAATAAACCAAAGGAAGTTCTATTTTTTCTCGGCGAATGTAGTTCCAAACATCCAGCTCTGTCCAGTTGCTGATAGGGAAAACACGCACATTTTCTCCTTTGTGGATTTTTCCGTTATAAGTATGCCACAACTCTGGGCGCTGAAGTTTTGGGTCCCAGCCTCCGAAATCATCTCGAACAGAGAAAATTCTTTCCTTTGCTCTGGCTTTTTCCTCATCACGGCGCGCTCCTCCGATACAAGCATCAAATTCAAATTCTTCTATCGTGTCCAAAAGGGTATAACTCTGCAATGCATTTCGGCTGGCAAACTTTCCTTTTGGCTCGGTAAGCCCTTTGCTTTTTATCGTATCTTCTACTTTTCTGACAATGAGTTTTTCGCCTAATTTCTTTACTAAATTATCTCTAAATTCTAGTGCCTCAGGGAAGTTATGTCCTGTGTCAATATGCACTAGCGGAAACGGAAATTTGCACGGACGAAAAGCCTTCAAAGCCAAATGCACCAAAACAATAGAGTCCTTACCACCACTGAATAATAATGCAGGTTTCTCAAACTGCCCTGCCACTTCACGAAATATATGAATCGACTCAGATTCCAACTGGTCGAGATAATCTAAAGTCCTATCTTTATTCATTTTTAATCTCTATAATGATTTTATTTATATTCTATTTCTATTCTTTCAGTTTCAAAAACAACAGCCCAAGGCATCCAGCAATCCGAATATTCCGTGGCTATTTCATGCCCATTCACACACATTCTATTAACCTTAGAGCCATCCAATCCACAGCAGCCACTCAGGCTATTTTTAGTATGATAAATGGAATTAACCAAATCATTCTTATTGATAATGATTTGTCCTATATCCACATTCCAGTCCACACCATCATTCTTCTTATAAAATCCTCGCGGTAAATAGTCTGTCTCCTCTTCCAAACTGCAAACAAAATCCTTTGGCAACTCCTTTAAACAAGGTGTTAAAATAGTTCCGCATTCTGCACATTTGATGACTATTTCACTCATTAGGATTTTTACTTTTTATCTTCATTCCAGTGCAATCCGCACTCTTTTTTCTCTTCATTCTCCCACCACCAGCGTCCTGCACGGATATCTTCGCCTTCTTTTATCGGGCGTGTCATCGGCTGGTCACCTATACTTACATAGCCCTGCTCATGGAGCGGGTTGTAAGGGATTTTATGTTCTTTCAAAAATGGTAAAAGTTCTCCTGTTTTCCAGTGCAAAAGAGGATGAAACTTGATGATTTTATTCCCTTCATCCCATTCCACCATCGGCATTTGCTGTCTGTGTGGAGACTGCTCCGCTCTGATTCCCGTAATCCAAACATCATATCCTTCCAAAGCTCTTTTCAGAGGCTCCACCTTTTTTATGTAATCATGTTCTTTTCTCAGCTCTACAGATTTGTAAAATCCATTAACTCCATGCTTTCTCACATATTCTTCTATTCTATGATTATCAGCATAATAGGCTGGAATGAGCACATTGTATTTTTCATTGGTATTTACCCAAGTATCATAGGTTTCGTAGAACATTCGCCCTGTATCTATCGTGAAAATATCTATTGGAAGATTATTCTTAAAAATATAATCTGTGATTATCTGGTCTTCCATCCCAAAACTCGTAGAAAAAACTACTTTTTTAGGAAATTTTTCAACCAACAAAGCCAAAGCCTCTTCTATGGGTAATTGTGGTAATATATTGGATAATTCTTCTATCTTCATAAACATTTATTTATCGTGCAAAATTAAAAAACTTTATAGATAACGCCCCAAGATAGCAAAAAATTATTAGTCTGACAAATTAAATCAAACATATGATTTTTCCCTTTTTAAATCTGTGATGAGCATCGGATTGTCTTCTCTCATTTTATTGACAAGCTCCTCTACTCTGCTGGTTTTCGGGTCTTCCCAAAGCCAGTCCAATTCCTCCTGAGTAATGCCCACCATCTGCAAAAAGGCAACCTCGCCATGAGGTGTTTCTATCGTGCCAAGCTGTGGGTCTGGTGCAAAGACCATCCCTACCAATTTAGTATCACATTCTAAGCGAATAGGTCCATTGGCTGGAATAAAATGATAGGCTTCAAACCATTTTTTACTTTCAAAAACATAGCGAGCCAAATTCTGCATCACATTCATTGCCCAAAATGGCTCATTTTTAGCTCCATCCGAATCCTTATCCGCTTCAAAAGGAACCACACGAAAAGTAAACTCAAAGCCCCATCCACTAAATTCATTTTCAGCACTTTCAGGCGAGTAATACAAGTCACTCATCCCATATGACACTACATGCCGATGAAAAGCCTGCTCCTCATTATCATAAATACTAATGCCATCAAGCGGGTCTTCCCCTCCGAACATATATTTTATAATAGGTCCATAATGGCGAGGCTCCTGCTCAGGATAAACCTTCAATAAAGCCTCATCTATAGCATCCCAGCCTACCGAATCAGTTTCCTCAAATTTCGCTTTATATTCTTCTTCTGTGTATCTCATTTTTTAAAATTTTAATTTATAATTAGTTATTTTCCTCCGCTTCTTCCATCAATTTTAAATAAGTCAAATATCTTGATTCCAAAATATTTCCTTCCTCTAAATGGGCTATAACAGAGCATTTTGGTTCATTGATATGCAGACAGTTATGAAATTTACAATTTTTCCCTTCCTCAAATATCTCTGGAAAAAAATGCTGAATTTCCTCTTTTTCTATATCCACCATCGCAAACTCTCGCACTCCTGGCGTGTCAATAACACTTCCGCCAAAACTCCAAAAATGCATCTGTGCAAAAGTAGTCGTATGTTTCCCTTTGAGGTGCGCCTCCGATATTTCGCCTGTTTTCAAATCAAGTGTCGGTTCCAGTGTATTTACCAAAGTAGATTTTCCACTTCCTGAGTGACCAAAAAACACCGAAACTTTGTCTTTCAAAAGGTTTTTCAAGGTTTCTATGTTTTCCCCTGAAACAGAAGAAATTTTCAAGGTTTCATAGCCTATATTTTGGTAAAGCTGCTGGAGATCTTCCAAAAGTTCCAATTCTTCGGCATTAAGCATATCTATTTTATTAAATAAAATCAAAGGCTGGATGTTATATGCCTCACAGCACACCAAAAAACGATCCAAAAAACCGAGTGAAGTTTCAGGAAATTTTAGCGTAAAAATAAAACACGCCGTGTCTATATTAGAAGCAATAATGTGAGCTTCCTTGGAAAGATTGACCGATTTTCGGATAAGATAATTTTTCCTTGGTTCTATCTTCGTAATCCACGCGACATCAGAACTTTCCAATTCAAATTCCACAAAATCTCCCACCGCCAGCGGATTGGTAAGCCTAGTTTTCAGGAGTTTAAATTTCCCTCTTATTCTCGCCTCGTAGATGGTGTTTGTTGCAATTTCTTGCACTTGGTACCAGCTCCCTGTTGATTTTATAATTAGTCCTTTTTTCAAGAAAATATTTTTTAGTTTTTTTAAGTAAAATCAAATTTCATCAAATCCTCCAAATCCCTCAAAATTGGATTGATTTCAGCAAATTTATCAAAAATTTTCCGCTTCGTAACCACTTCCCTTTTCAGGCTGGTGTCCGCTTTGTAGAGGATTTCTATTTTGAAATTATTTACTTTGTGTTTAAAGTGATTGAAAAAATCCGCCTGAACTCTCTCAAATTCATGTTTTGCACTATCCGAAGAATACAAAACTTCTATCTGATTTTCATCTGCTTTACGAAGCTGGAAGGAGCTTATCGCATTATACGCCACTACATCACTCACTGAGAGGTCTTTTAGGAAATTGCGCCATTCAGTCTGTAAATCAGTATCCGTGAAATGATGGTCAGGAAGGTTTTCTTCTGTTTCAGAAAAAAGATTTAGTTCATCTTCCTTCTCCTTCTTTTCCATATATTTTTTAATGGAAAATTCTGAAGATTCCTTTATATTTCTGCCTATTGGCTGGACAGCTTTTTTTACTTCTAGTTTTGTGATTTCCTCTGTTGTAAGAATTTTCGGCGCGGGAGTTTCGTTTTTTTTAGGAGTAGTTTCTCGTAGTTTTTCTACATCACGAAACGGCGGAACCAGTATTAAGAACTTTTTTTTTTATCCATATCCACAGCGGTAAGGCTGGCAAGCTGCATGAGGGCTATCTCCACCGTAAGGCGTGGATTTTTGGAATTTTTATAGTTGATATCTGCATGATTGCAGATTTCTATCGCATTGATGAGCTGTTGCGCTGTCCATTTTTGGCTCTGCTCAGCGTATTTTGCTTTGGTATTTTCACCAATTTCTATTAAAGCCAAAGTGGAAGGGTTCTGCGCCAGCATCAAATCTCTGAAATGACTGCCGAGCCCAGCGATAAAGATATGCGGGTCAAAACCTTTTTTGACAATCTCATCAAATTTCGCTAAAATAGCAGGAATATCATTTTCTTTCGCTAAATCAGCCACTTTCAGATATTGGTCATAATCCAATATATTGAGAATTTCAGCAGCATTTGCAAGGGTAATATTCTTCTGCGAAAAAGTAGTCAGCCTGTCAAAAATAGACAATGCATCACGCAAAGCACCATCTGCCTTTTGGGCGATGAGAAAC
>JABCOA020000161.1 GCA_013333875.2 Flavobacteriaceae bacterium
AAACAGGCAAAATCATTTTTTTCATAATGGTAAAATAAAATTTAAATTAAAAACATTTTTAATGAATCAATAAGCATGCCAAAAGATTTTTTGAAGAACTTAAAAAAATAATGATTTTTATCATGTTTTTAAAAAATCTAAAAAAGCATTCTTTTTGTTTGTAAAAATGTATTGGTCATTTATAAATCAAAAACTTCTTTTAGTTGATTATATACACTTTCATAATGAATTCTAGAAGGATGAACAACATACATAGCTGGAATTTCTTTGTTTTTTACTTTGTAGTAATATAATCCTTTGCCATTATTGATAGTTGTGTTATCTTTTTTACGATATTCTCCATTATCAGGCATATTTGTCCAAAGTCGTTCACTCCATGCAATTATGATATCAGGTTCGTATGCTTCCAAAACTTCCCAAAAACCTTTTTCGGAATTAGTGAAATCTTCTTTAGAAGGAGACACGCCAGGACTTATTGTAGGGACTTGTACATAGTTGTAAAAAACAACTCGTTCCCAAAAATCTATAATTTCTTCAGAAGACATTTCGCCATTATTAAAAGCTTTAGCAAATTGTGTAAAAGTATTCATCCAACGAACATGTTTTATATTACCTTGCTGATAATCTTTGAGGCTTTGTATAACATTATTAGTAAGATTTTCCCATTCAGGATATTTTTCAATATCTGTGCATCCATCATCATCTGCACAATAATGGCTTTCTCCCAATACTAAAATTCTCTTGTTTTTGTAACCTTGTTCGTATTTACTACCTTTATAAGGAATGAAAAATACATTTTTAGAAAAATTAATCATAAGTTTATTGTTTAAAATTTATTAAGAATTACACTCTTTTATTATTTCATCTATGGTTTTGCCTGTTCCTCCTACAGGTTTTTTGTAAAAATCTACAATTTCAGTTGCTAAATGATTTAAACTTTCGGAAGAAATACTTTCTCCTTTTCGCAGTAAATTCCAATCAAATCCTCCATATACAACATCACCTATTAGCCAATCTTTATTTTTCCCTTTCTGAGCATAGCGATAAGGTGCATACTGTCGATAATCCCAAAAATCAGCCCAATAACCGATATATGTCTTACCATTATTATTTATATCACCGACTCTAAGCCACAAACCATTTTTTTTATTCCCTACTTGAAACCATAAACAACCATTTTCTTGTTTGGAATTTGTTAAGAAATCACCTAACTTTTCTTGAACTCGCTCATCGATTTCATTCATATATTTTTTCCCAATAAGATAAGGTAAAATAGAATCTTCTAGTTTGTCCAATTCTGTAGCTATATCCTGATGGATGGCTCCACCTAGACCTATTTCCTCTGAAAGTGTATTGATAATGGCATAAAGATGACTCTGCATATGTTTTTTGTTAGCAGTGTTTTCTTGTGTATTCACTTCCGAAGCGATGGCATTCAGGGAATTCAGAATGCTTTTTGCGCTTTCTGGTTTGGTATAAGGGATAATATCTTTGGAGACTAGTTTTAGCAGATGGCTCAGTTCTTCCAAAGTGATGTTTCTATCTTCCCATACTTTCCAAAGTTCTTCAATGAAATTATTGAAAAGTTCTGATTTCTTCTCAAATACCTTCACATTTCGCTCTTTATCTTCTTCGGTTTCGGTCTGTCCTAATAATAAGAAAACCGTGATAATAGCCGTGAATATCGCTCCAATGGCCGAATTGTTTATGTTTTCTACCAATTTGGGCATTTCTCCTTCATAGATAATGCTAAATACAAAGAGACTTAGCGAGATAGCCAAGAAAATAGCTAATGCTATAAGCAACTTATTTTTAAATCGTTTCATTTTATGATGATTGTTAAAATAGTTTATTATAAATTAGTTTTTCTTTGTCCAGTTTCTTCCTTCGTTTTTAGAAGCATAAGTTCCTTTGGAAGTTATTGCTAAAAGCTCTGTTCCATTTGCTACGATAGACTCAAACTCGCCATAGGTAGAATTCGTATAACGAGGACTCCAGTTTCTTCCTTCATTTTTAGATACATAAAGTCCCTTGGAAGTAACAGCAAAAATCTCATTTCCGAAAAGTAGTAAATCATAGAACTCACCATAAATAGAGCCTGTGTAATGAGTTGTCCAATGTTTTCCGTTACTAGAATATTCTATTTTCTTGTTGTTGGTAGGGTTTATTCTTAATAATGCAGTCTCTATACTTATTATTTGTGCCATTTTAATAATATTTTAAATCGTTTTCTTTATTTTTTTCGGATACGCCTTTTATTGGGTTAGCTCTTCGGACAGCTGTTTATTTTTTAGTTAAAATTAATTAAAACTCTGCTTTATTTCATTATTTTATTTAAAGCATAACAGGCTTTGTCATTAGAGTTATCACAAGCTTTTATAAACCAGTAGGTAGCTTTACTTTTAGATAGCTCTATGCCTTTTCCATTATAATAACAATATCCCAAATTATATTGAGCCTCTGCATGTCCCTGCTCCGCTGCTTTTTGCCACCAATAAACAGCTTTTTCATCGGATTTTTCTACACCATATCCTTTTTCATAAGCTATTCCCAAATTATATTGAGACTCTGCAAATCCTTGCTCTGCTGCTTTAGTAAACCAATATACTGCGTGGGGATAGGATTGTTCCACGCCATATCCATTATAATAACTAGCACCTAAATTATTTTGTGCCCTGACAGACCCTTGTTCCGCTGCTTTGGTGTACCAATGGATAGCTTTTTCATAGGATTGCTCTACGCCGTATCCTTTCTCATGGACAACACCTAAGTTAAATTGCGCCTCTGCATGTCCTTGCTCCGCTGCTTTTTGCCACCAATAGATGGCTTTTTTATAGGATTGCTCTACACCATATCCCTTCCCGTAATTAACGCCCAAATTATATTGTGAATTAGCATGTCCTTGTTTTGCCGCTTTTTGCCACCAATAGAGAGCTTTTTTTTCGGATTGTTCTACACCTTCTCCACTATGATAATAATATCCCAAATTATATTGCGCCTCTACATCTCCCTGCTCCGCTTTTTTTATTAGGTCATTTATATTTTCTTGCTGGGTACAGCTTATAGCAAAACATGATAATAGTAGAAATACAAGATATTTCCTCATTTTATTAAAATTTTTAATCGTTTTATTCCTACTCTTTTTCAGGCTTTTCGGATATCGCCTTTTATTTTAGAAACTAGCAGAAAAATTATTTAGTAATCTTTCTATATTTTCTTTGCCTACGGTATTTTGGCTGTGAACAGAGAATTTTGGGAGTGGTAGATTGTGCTCTATGCAGTATTCCACCAGATATTTGGCGCAGTCATATCCAGACTCATCTTCGCCTAAGTCATGGTCAAAAGAAATAAAATCAGGCAGGCCGTTTTGTGTAATATATTCTACAAAATCTGCATAATTGTAAACTCTGTCAAAGCCTTCTGGAGTTACTCGTAAATCATCTAAGTATAGTTTTTTCATATATAAATAGTTTTAAATTTTTGTTAGGAATTAGAAACCAGCTATAGAAAATAGTTAGTTTATTTATTGAGAAAGATAATGTCAGCACATACATGGGAAAAAGCAAATTCATCTAAACATAAAATATGCTTTGCAAACTCTTGCACAACAGATGAATTATACACATATTTTTGAGTGAAAAATATGGCTTTTTCTAACTTTTTAAAACCCAAGCAAATATATAAAATATAAAAGGATAAAAAGCGCTTTTCAGAGGGATAAATTATATGAAAAAAGTCATAAGTAGCAACATTTATCATGAAAGTATTATATTTGCTCCCTTAAAAAATATAATAAAAATGAATAAAAAGTTGTTTAGCATAATGTTTTTAGGAACATTAGCTACTTTTTCTGCTCAAGAAAAACAGATAGATGAGGTGCTTATTCAGGGAAAATTCTTTGAAACTCCCTACCAAAAGGTCAATGAAAACATAGTAGTCATCCAGCATAAAGAAATAGAGCAGTCTCCTGCCAAGAGCATAGATGAACTCCTGCAACAGTATACAGGCGTGGATATCAGAAAAAGAGGCGGAAATGGAGTTTTGTCCGATATTTCTATTCGTGGAGGGTCTTATGACCAAGTTTTGATTTTGGTGAATGGCATCCGTATGAACGACAGCCAGACAGGGCATAATAGTTTCAATATTCCCATAGACCTCTCTAATGTAGAGCAGATAGAAATCGTAAAAGGTCCTGCTGCAAGGCGTTTTGGGAATAATGCTTATGCAGGTGTTATTAACATCATTACTAAAACACACAAAGAAAAAACAGTGAAAATCACTGCCGAAGGTGGAGATTTTGAAGCATATTCTTTGGGCGCAAATATCAATTTGGGCGGAGAGAAGTTTTCTCAGTCTTTACAGGCGAATACGGCTTATTCCTCAGGATACCGCTATAATACAGACTATCAGGTAAGAAATGTTTTTTATCAAAACCAACTTGATATTAAAAACGGGAAAGTGGGAATTCAGGCAGGTTTCAGCGAAAAGAAATTCGGTTCAAATAGCTTCTATGGCTCTTCTGCCGACCAATACGAAGAAACACAGGCATCTATCGTAAGTATGGCATACAGACAAAAACTGGGAAACTGGGGGCTGAATGCCAATGCCTACTGGCGTAGAGGACAGGATATGTATCTATGGAGAAGATATAATCCTGCTGCATACAGAAATATGCACATTGGGAATAATGTAGGAGGGCAGCTAAATGCCAACTATCAATCTGTAATAGGGACTACGGGACTTGGGGTAGAACTTAGAAAAGAGTTTTTAGCGAGTAATAACTTGGGGCATAGAAACCGTTTTTTGACTCAGGTTTTCTTTGAACATCATTTCTCTTTTTTCAGTGAAAAATTGCAGATTGTCCCTGGGATTTCTTGGGCAAATTATGACAAGGCAGGGAATTTCTTCTACCCAGGTGTAGATGTAGGATTTAATTTTAATGAAAACAATAAAATCTACGCCAATGTAGCAAAAGTCAATAGAATTCCTACTTTTACGGAATTGTATTATTCTAATAGAGAAAACATAGGCGATGCAGATTTAAAGCCAGAAAGTGCGATTTCCTCAGAGGTGGGCTATCGTTACCAAAATCCTAAAATCACAGCGAAAGTGAGTGGTTTTATGAGGAATTCTAGTGATGCCATAGACTGGGTAAGAAATACATCAGCAGAAAAATGGGCAGCCAAAAATGTAGGAGATATCAATCTGAAAGGGGTAGAAGTGGAGTTTAGCCATAAACCAGTGGACTGGTTCAGTTATTCTGCGGGATATACTTATATTGATAATAAGAGAGAAACCGAAGGCTATGCATTCTCTAAATACGCACTAGAAAACCTAAAACACCAGCTGGTGGGTAAAGTAGAAGCTAGATTTTTGAAATATTTCTCTAATCAGTTGATTTATAGATATAACCAAAGATTAGATTTCCTAAGTTATCATCTGCTGGATTATAAAATTTCTTTCAAGAGAAATGGGCTGGACATTTATGGGTTAATCAATAATGTGACCAATACTCAGTATGAAGAGGTAGCGCTGGTTCCGCTTCCTAAAAGATGGTTCCATGTAGGAATTTCTTACACTATAAAGATGAACTAAAAACAATAAATCGTGCCGAAAGGCACGATTTATTTTATTTTTTAAAATCCAAATTGTATTTTAGGTTAGAATATCCACTGATGCTGGCTTTTAGTGAGCCTACGAGGAGTTTTGCCTCCATCTCTACAGGGATATGGTTTTGGTCATTGGTTACCCACATGGTTACTCCTTCTTTTTCTTTAAATATTCTTCCGCTCTGTACGGATGGAACTATTTTAAGACATTCTATTTTCCCAAATTTAGTTTTCTTTTTTTCTACACCTACTATTTTCAGCATGAAAGGGTAGGTTTCGTCATCTATCCAGACAGTCAGTTTCACTTGGTTTCCTACTTTTAGTTTGCTGCTGTCCATGTTTCTTAGGTGATAGAAAGCAGAAAGCATATCTTGTATTCCCTCAAAAGTGTTGAAATTTCGTGAGTTTTTTTTGAGTTTGTCATACAGAACCAAAGTCTTGTTATCGTGGTTAAAAGTCGTTTCATAATGCCTTCTGTAGCTTCCTTCGGAGATGTTTCTTACATAGAAGCTGGGTAGCCCAGTTGCCAGGTCTATATAGCTTTCATAGACATCATTTACCTTGAAAAAAGTATTGACTATCCCTGTGCTTTTTCCTACTCCTATTACACGAAGATGGTCTTTACCTTTGTAATTTACTTGGCTAGTGGTAAGTTCTGCCGTTCCCGCATTGATGAATCCGTAGTGTATTCTGTATGATATTTTCTCTCCGTTGTTAATGTGATTCAGCTGTGCCGAGACCATAGCTGAAACCCAAAGCATAAACATTGCAAAAATCTTATTCATAGTTTTTTATTTAAGTATTCCTAATTATAGACAAATATTTTGCCAAACTCTTTTTTTCTTATTTCGTACTTTCCTCTTTTACAAATTCTTCTATTTCCGAAGAGAGGAAAGGCGTTCCTTTTATCTTGTTAAAAGGGATGCATTTTATCTGATATTCATCTTGTATCAGGTGGATGAGTTGTCCATTGTTGATTTCAGGGATAATGATTTTTTTAAACTTGCTCAGTTTTTCTCCCAAATCCTGTGGAAACGGAGCCAAATTTCTTAATTGAAGATGAGCAACAGAAACATTGTCCTGAAGCAGGTTTTTCACCGCATCGCGAATGCTTCCATACGAAGACCCCCATGAAAGTATCAGAATATCAGCGTTTTCCTCGCCTTGGTCAAGGGCGAGCGGAGCATAAGAGTTTTTGATATTTTGAAATTTCTCAGCTCTTAATTTGACCATTTTTTGGTGATTTTCAGCATCATAGCTTACATTCCCTGTGTTTTCCTGCTTTTCTAATCCTCCTACGATGTGTTCCTTTCCTTTAGTACCAGGAACGGCTATTTTTCTTGAAAGATTTGCTTCTCTTAGATACGGCAGATATTCGTTTTCGTCGGGTTCTTTTATGAAAGGCGATTGGATTTTTGGTAAATTTTCAAAATTCGGAATCAGCCAAGGCTCAGTTCCATTCCCCAAATATCCATCGGAAAGAAGAATGACAGGAGTGGTGTATTCCAAAGCGATTTTCGCGGCCTCAAAAGCAGCCTCAAAGCAGTCAGAAGGCGACTGTGGCGCGATTACAGGAATGGGTGCTTCACCGTTTCTTCCATGCACGGCTTGTAGCAGGTCGGCCTGTTCAGTCTTTGTAGGAAGCCCAGTAGAAGGTCCTCCTCGTTGTACATTTATGATGACCATAGGCAGTTCCAGCATAAAACCTAATCCTAGCCCTTCTGTTTTCAGTGCCATTCCAGGACCTGAAGTAGCAGTCACTCCTAAATCTCCAGCAAAAGAAGCCCCAATGATAGAGGTCATGGCAGCGATTTCGTCTTCCGCCTGAAAAGTCTTGACACCCAGTGGTTTGTATTTAGCCAAATGGTGTAGAATGTCCGATGCAGGAGTGATGGGATATCCTCCATAGAAAACCTCCAAACCAGCTTTTTGTGCAGCTGATAAAATCCCTAAAACTACAGCTTCATTCCCTGAGATACTTCTGTAAGTTCCTTCCTGCATTTCTGCTTTTTCTACGGAATACCGCTCTGTGAAAATTTCTGCAATTTCACCATACTGATATCCCGCTTTTAGAACGCTGAGGTTGGCGTCTCGGATTTCAGGTTTCTTTGAAAAATATTCCTCAATATGTTGTTTGGTTTGTTCTATATCTTTGGAAAACAGCCAGTAGATGAACCCAAGGGCAAACATATTTTTAGACCTGTCTTTTTCTTTTTGAGAAAGAGAAGTTTCTTTCAGAGCCTCGATGGTGTTTTTGGTAATATCAATTTCATAAACCGTAAAATCACCCGATAAAGCCTCTAATGGAGAAGTTTCGTAACCTGCTAAGTTTAGGTTTTTTCTATCAAAACCAGCAGAATTGCATATGATGATTCCAGCTTCTTTGACTTTGCTAAGGTTTTTCTTTAGGGCAGCAGCGTTCATTGCGACCAGAACATCACAAGCATCACCAGGAGAATTGATTTCCTTACTTCCAAAATGAATCTGAAACCCAGACACTCCCGCTATAGTTCCTGAAGGTGCACGAATTTCGGCAGGGAAATCAGGCAAAGTATTAAGGTCGTTTCCGAAAAAAGCCACAGTCTGGCTAAACTGCGCTCCCGTGAGCTGTATCCCATCTCCAGAGTCTCCAGCGAATAATATTACAGCATTTTTTAGTTCTTTTATATTCATAGATGAATGAAAAAAATAATGCCCAAAGATATTAAATTTGTTTTTGAATGAAAATTATTGATTTTCAGTGAAATATGATTTTATGAATAAAAATCTAATTTGGAATAAATAAAATTTGTATATTCGCTGACTTTAAAATATATAAGCTATGAAGAAAATTTTGTTTGCTATAGGATTCCTTTTGATTTCCACAGCAGAATTGGCAGCGCAGTCTTTGTCAGAAATTATTAATCAAAAAGAAACAATCTTAGTAGATGTAAGAACTCCAGAAGAATTTGCACAAGGAAATGTGAAAAATTCTATAAATATTCCAATCACAGAATTAGAAAATAACCTATTTAAACTGGAAGGAAAGAAAAATGTGGTGGTATTTTGTAAGGCAGGAATAAGAGCCGCAAAAGCAGAAAAAATCCTTAAGGACAAAAAAATAAAGAATGTTTACAACGGAAAAACTTGGGAAAATGTAAAATCTTTGGTTAAAACCAACTTGGATAACTCTGAAAATTATAATTCTGAAAAACCTCATTTTAATATACTAAGAGATTCAGAAAAAGTAAAACAAGTGGCGGTATCACTAGGAAAGAACGGCGTTTTTAAAAAACATAAAACTTCTACGCCAGCTTCTTTGGTTGTTTTAAAAGGAGAAATCAAGTTTATTATAAACGAACAAGAGATTATTTTAAGACCTAATGACTACTATGATATTCCAGTAGATGTGGAGCACGAATTGGTAGGTTTGTCCAAAGAAAATCTATTCGTAGTGACTAAACAAAAATAAATTTATTTAGACTAAAAAATAAAACGCCGAGTAATTTTGCTCGGCGTTTTTCGGTTATTTATTTGGAATATTTTTTAGAATATCTTTCAAGAAATCCCAGAATTTCTGTGTAGAAGAAATACTTGCTCTTTCATCAGGTGAGTGTGCCCCCTTAATAGTAGGCCCGAAACTTACCATTTCCATTTTAGGATAGTTAGCACCGATGATTCCGCATTCTAATCCCGCATGACACGCTACCACATTTGGTTTTGAACCAAATTTATCCGTGTAGAGTTTTTCCATTATTCGGAGAATTTCTGAATTTGGGTTTGGCTTCCAGCCAGGGTAAGAGCCGCTAAACTCTACATT
>JABCOA020000162.1 GCA_013333875.2 Flavobacteriaceae bacterium
CTTTTGATGATACATTCACACTCATTTCGTTTGATTTTTTCCCATTATTGTTAGAAAAGATTCCCATTGTACATTTTTTTCATTGTTAAACACTATATTGAAATTACTCTTGTCCCAATTTATAAAATTTTCTGGTTCCACCTGCGCATCATCATACAAAACTTCGTAATGAAGATGCGGTCCAGTGGAATTCCCCGAGTTTCCACCCGCGGCTATCACTTTTCCTTTTCCTACAATTTCACCTACCGTTACATAAATCCTATCCAAATGAGCATAAAGGGTCTTAAAACCAAATGCATGCTCTATGATAACTGTATTTCCATAACCTCCTTTTTCTCCTGCAAAAGCAACTTTCCCCATGGCTGGTGCGATGACATCATCGCCTGTATTCAGCCTCAAATCCACTCCATTATGATGTTTTACCCCTCCACTTATCGGATGTGTTCTATTCCCAAAATTACTTGTCACTTCCAATTCCCTCAGTAGAGGATTTCCGCTTGGGATAATATTCAGCATCAGATTTTTTCTTTCCTCTGGGAGATTTTCTATATTATCTAAAGTCAAATTTTGCAGTTCTTTCAGCTCCTCTGCTTTTTGTTTCTGCTCTGCAAGATATTTTTTACTAAGTGTTACTAGTTCCTCATTTTTGGAAAGATAATACTGAAATTCCAGATACTGCTGGGATAAAAATCCTATCGCTCCTGCCATCACCAAAAATACAAAACCTAAAAGATATGGGCGTAGTTTTTTTAGTTTTTCTTTCCGAAGATTGGTTTGTTTTATATAGTATTTAGATTTATCATCATCTATTTCTATAACTATCTTATGCTCTATGCTTTCTTTAACCTTCAAAGGAACTTTTTTCTGTCTTTTCATACATTCCAGAATTTCATTCCTTTTTCTTTCTTTTACAATGTTGAATATGTCTAATTTGTTTCCTACTTTTTCTTTCATTGGTTATTAAAATTTTATTTCAGCATAAAACAAACCTCCTTCAAAAAATTAACTCATTTTTAATCTCAATATAACTTTTACCATCCGCCACTGGCTCCTCCGCCGCCGAATGTACCTCCGCCGCCAAAACCGCCGAAGCCACCGCCAGAACTTCCCCCACCAGAAGATGGGAAGCCCCAGAATGCCCCAGGAAAACTGCTTCGTCCTCTGCGGGAAATGATAACATCATCAAAACTATTATATCCGCCGCCTCGTCCGCCACCCTTGTCACCATATTTGATTAAAATTATCATTATTACGATAAAGGCAACAAAAATCAAAACAGCCACCATTGCAAAATCTCCTTCTTCTTTTTTCTTTTTCTGCGGTTTAAATTTCCCCTGTGTAGCTTCCATCAGGGCGTTTACCCCTTCATCTATTCCTTCATACCATTTCCCTTGTTTAAATTTGGGAATGATAAGGTAATCTATAATCTGCCCAGCAACAGAGGCTGTTAGGTATTTTTCCACAGCCCTTCCCTGCTGTATGGAAATTTGTCGGTCTTTGGTAGCAATCAGAAAAACAACTCCATTATCCACTCCCTTTTTTCCAATTCCCCAAGTCTGCCCAAATCTGGTAGCGAGAAAATTAATATCCTCTCCCTTGGTGGAAGGGATGATAACCACCTCTATTTCTGTAGATGTGCTATCCTCAAATTTTATCAGCTTCTGATTCAGCAGTTCCTTTTCCTCCGAAGAAAGAAGTCCCGCCTCGTCATACACAGGATAGAGCACTTTTGGCTTCTCAGGAATAGTATACTGAGCTGAAACCCAACCTCCTATACTAATAAATAAAACCCATATGAAATTTCTAAGAAAATGTAATCTCATCTGGTAATTCATTTGGGTTTTCCTCACCGACAGGAAAATACTTTTTCAGCTCTATTCCTGTCGCTAAAATTCCATTTTTCAATCCTTGCAAATAGTCACCTTTCACAAAATCTACCACCATCTCAGCATGAATTTTATCCCAAAAACTCTGGCATACTTTCTCATGGATACCTTTGTCACCGATGATGCTCAAATATTTTTGGTCAAAATTAACATGAAAAAGCACAGCATTTCTATCCTTGGTTTCATGCATCTGCAATTTCTCAAAAACCTCCCATGCCACACGCTCACTCTCCTGCTCTGTGGAAGAATCTATATGCACACGGATTTCTCCTGTGGAGTAGTTTTCCGCAGTTTTTATAGCTTCCACCAAAGCCGAAACATCAGTGTCTGAGAGATGATTCATCTTTTTTAGTCTTTAAATACCTCTGGTGCTTTAGAAGCTCCTTCGTCAGCTTTGAAATATGGTTTTGCTTTAAATTTAGAAAACATTGTAACTATCAGACTTGTAGGGAAAGTCTCTACTTTATTATTAAATGCTGTAACAGCATCATTATAATATACTGTTTCCGTTCTGATGCTGTTCTCTATGGCGATATATTCTCTTTGGAAGTTGATATACTGCTGGTCAGCCTTTAAGTCTGGATACTGCTCTGCTACCATCATCAATCTACCTAATGAACTACTCAGTTCTCCTTGTGCTTTCTGGAACTTCGCCATATCTTCTTCCGTCATATTGGTAGGGTCTATGGTAATTTGGGTAGCTTTAGACCTTGCCTCTACTACTTTAGTTAAGGTTTCCTGCTCGAATTTAGCATAAGATTTTACTGTATTTTGTAGATTTGGAATTAGGTTTGCTCTTTTTTGATAAACTGTCTCTACATTAGACCATTTATTGAGAACATTATTATTCTCTTGCACTAGACCATTGTACTTTCCTACTCCCCAAAATCCTACCACTGCAACAAGTACAATGATGACGATAAGTCCCACTAATCCTATTCCAAAACACCCTTTGTTATTCATTGTTTTTCTTACTTTATTTGGTTAAACAGATATCAAAGTTACAAAAAAAAATATAATATCATATATATGACCTGATTTTCTGTAAAATAATTTCAGTTGCATTAGGTTGAGAATTTACAAAACCTCTTGCTTTTTCAGACATTTCATGCAGAAGCGCTTTATCTTTTAATAATTTTACAATAAATTCTGAAGCCTCTTTTTCATTTTCAAAAGATTTCCCTCCATTGGCTCTGATGAGGTTATCCGCTTCTGGATTTTTTTTGTAATGATTCGCGAATATCACGGGCACACCGAAAGTAGCCGCCTCTAAAATATTATGCAGTCCCTTGTCATGAAAACCGCCTCCCACAACCGCCAAATCAGCATAGAAATAAATTTTAGAAAGAAGCCCTATACTATCTATTATCAGGATTTTGGCTGATTTTTCTTGTGCGTTTTTGGTTTTCCATTCAGAATATTTCAAAATTTGTTTTTCATTCTGAAATTCTATATTTCGCTTAATATCATGCGGTGCGATGATGATTTTGGCATCTATTTTATCGGCAATTTCATCAGCGATTTTCTCTTCGGATTTCCAAGAACTTCCAAAGACCACAAGCGGTTTGTCTCCTTTGAATTCTTGGATAAATTCCACAAAATTATCCCGATTTTTTATCTGCTTTACTCGGTCAAAACGGGTATCTCCAGAAATAGAAGACTGCACCAATCCTATATTTTTGGCAAGCTGCTCCGAGTGTGCCGTCTGATGAAAAAACCAATCTACATTTTTTTTCAGTTCATTTACAAACCACTTCCCATAAGGTTTGAAAAAAATCTGCTTTTCATAAAACAATGCCGAAACCACAAAAATCTTTGTTCCATTTCTGTGCAGTTCACGAAGAAGATGATACCAAAAATCGTATTTTACAGTAAAGAAAATTTTGGTGTCAAACTGAGAAGTAAACTCCTGTATTGTAGATTTTTTGTCAAACGGAAGATAGCACACCGCATCGGCAATATGCTGCTTTTTGACTACATTTTCGTAGCCAGACGGAGAAAAAAAGGTTACTAAAATTTTATAGTCTGGGCATTCGTTTTTTAGTTTTTCCAAGACAGGAAGCCCCTGCTCATACTCGCCCAGACTTGCCGAGTGCATCCATATCACTTTCTGATTTTTCAGCTTTTCCTGAACTATTTTCAGGCTTTCTTTTCGTCCATCCACTCCTTTTTTGGCTTTTTCATTAAACCACGAAAAAACTTTTAATCCAAAAGAAAGCAGACAAATAAAAAGGTTGTAAAAAATCATTTCTTATGGGTTTGGGCAAATTCTTTTCACAAATCTCAGTTTGGGCGTGTGTTTGTTTTGGTCTTTATTAAAAATCCCTATGCAGTCCAGATCATCTATCCTCACTTTTCCGTGAGCGTGTATGATTTTTTGATTTTCCAGCATGATGCCCACATGGATAATTCTGCCTTCTTCATTCTCAAAAAACGCCAAATCGCCAACTTCGGCTTCTTCAACAAAATCCAAAACCTCTCCCGCCTCAGCCTGCTGATACGCATCACGCGGCAATTGAACTCCATTAACTTTATAAACAATCTGGGTAAAACCACTGCAGTCTATCCCAAAAAAACTCCTCCCGCCCCACAGATAGGGAACATTCAGAAACTCTAAGGCTGTTTTTTTCAGGTTTTCTTTATCAAAGTTTTTCTTTATATCTTCTTGATTATCAAATCCTATTTCAGAACCAATGGAAAGGAGCGTTTTTTCTCCATTATGCTGATAATTTATAAAATTCTTCGTGACAGTTTTTGTTTTTCTTTTGATAAAATCAGCATCAGAAATCGGTGAAACCTGCTTGGTATCCACCCAGCCTTCGTATCCATCAAAATGAATTTTTATCTTTGTCCAGTTTTTATCCACTTCTAAAATATCACAACTCTCGCCAAACAAAAACTGAGTCACGATTTCGGCTCTATCCGAGTTTTCCGCCCTCACAGGAGCTACTGACACACTGGCAATGGCTTTCATTATCATAATCTTTTATTTATCACTAAATCCACCTTTTCTAGAATATTATTTCTTTCTGATGAGATTTATTCCATCTCGCAAAGGTAGTATAAGATTTTCAAAATCATCATCTTTGGAGACTATTTCGTTTAGTTCTTTTATTTTTTTTGTCATTTTGCTCTTTGGATTTTCCTCTAAAACTTTGCCATACCAAAGAACATTATCAAACAGCACCACTCCGCCGCTTCTGAGTCTGGGTTTTATCAAATTGAGATAATCCACATACGCCGCCTTGTTCCCATCTATAAAAACCAAATCATACATTTCATCCGTGTTTTGGAGAAATTCTCTTCCATCTTGAAGACAGAAATTTATTTTCTCGGCAAAATCACTTTCTGCGAAATATTTCTTGGGCAGATAGGACAATACTTCATTGATATCCAGCGTCGTTATTCTTCCATTCTCAGCCAGTCCCTCAGCCAGACAAAGCGTGGCATAGCCCGTGAAAGTCCCTATTTCTAAAACATTTTTAGGTGACAAAAGTTTAGACACAATCGCCAAAAAACGCCCCTGCTGTTTCCCTGAAATCATATGCGGCTGCTCTGTTACACGATAGGTTTCCTCTCTCAATCTTGCCAAAATTTCTGGTTCCTGAGAGCAGTATTTCTCCAAATAATCATCCATTTCTGGACTCAATTCACTAAAAAAACTCATTCCTCTGATGATTTATGCGTCAAAAATAAAAAAACCTTAGAGATTTCTAAGGTTTTTCTGAATTTTAATTTCACTATTTTTTCACAGGAGCTACATCCATAAGCTGCATGAATTCCTCCAGCTTCGGCATAATGATAATCTCCGTTCTTCTGTTTTCTGCTCTACCAGAAACACTCATATTAGTAGATTTAGGGTTGTATTCACTTCTACCACCAGCTGTTATTCTAGATGGATTTACCCCAAATTTAGTTTGTAGAATTTTCGCTATCGCAGTCGCTCTAAGCGCTGATAAATCCCAATTGTCTCTCGGTAAGTTAGATGAATTTAACGGCACATTATCCGTATTTCCTTCCATCAGAACTGAGTATTTATCGTAGTCGTTGATTACTTTTGCTACTTTTCCTAACACTTCTTGTGCAGCAGGAAGAACATTGTAATCTCCTGTTTTGTAAAGCATTTTATCAGAAAGCGAAATCATCACCACTCCTTTCAATACTTTTACTTCTACATCTTTATCAGCTACATTATCTAGTGAACGCTTCATTTTATTAGACAAAGCCAAATTCAAGCTGTCATTTCTAAATTTAGCATTTGTAAGCTGTTTGATATAAGCGTTAGAAGCATTGATTTCTCCTACCAATTTATCGATATTAGAAGATGATTTACCTGTATTAGACAAACATGCATCTAGAGAAGATTTTAGAGATGCACTTTGCTCTTTTAGCAAGTTATTTTCACTAAGCAAACCAGCATTTTTAGCCTTTAAATCTTGAATTTCTCTCTGTCTTTCAGCTACATTTTCTATTGCTTGTTTATAGTTACTGTTAAGTATATCATACTGTTTTTTACTAACACAAGATGTCGCTGTAAGTGCCACCGCACTGATGACAAACATTTTCATTAATTTCATATCATCAAAATATTTAAATTACGCTGCCCAAAGGTAACAATTTTATTTGATATAACGGACTTTGTCTCTATTTATTGTTATTTTTATTACTTTTGTCTTATGCTTAGTCTTGATTCTTTTAATGAAGAAATAAACAAAATCACCAGAGATTTCACACAAAAGAAAATCCTCCTCGCAGTGAGCGGAGGCGCTGATTCTATGGTCATGCTCGACCTTTTCCGAAAGAGAAGCGCAGAGCAATCGGACTTTATGATTTCGGCGGCGCATATCAACTACAAGCTGCGCGGTGAAGACTCTGATTTAGACCAAAAAATAGTAGAAGACTACTGTGAAAAGCACAAAATTCCGCTGTCTGTTTATTCTGTTTCAGAAAAGGACAACAAGTCCGAAAACGGCTCTATACAACTCTGGGCAAGAGAGCTGAGATACCATTTTTTTCATCAAATCTGTGAAGAAAACGGCATAGATTTTATAGCGACTGCTCACCATCTGAATGACCAGCTGGAAACCTTTTTCATCAACCTGATGCGTGGAAGCGGCCTGAAAGGACTGAGCGGCATCCCAGCAAACGAAAACAAAATTCTGCGTCCGCTTTTGGCTTTCACAAAGGAGGAAATCTATGATTTTGCGGAGAAAAATTCGGTGCCTTTTCGTGAAGATATTTCTAACAAAAAAAATGATTATTTAAGAAACAAAATCAGAAACCTCATCGTTCCAGAGCTGGTAAAAGCGGATTCTAATTTTATTCAAAATTTTAGTAAAAGCCTCAATATAATCCAGCAAAGCAGTGATTTCATCAAACAAAAAGCCGAAGAATTCATCGCCGAAAACGGAACAGAAACTGACAATCATCTAATTTTCAATAAAAAGAAACTATCTGAAACACAAGATATAATGAAATTTGAAATTCTGAATAAATTCGGATTCGGCAGCGAGACAGAAATTCAAAAAATATTTTCAGCCGAGACAGGAAAGGTGTTTTTCAGCAAAGATTTTTCGCTAAAAATAGATTACACAAACATCATTATCAGTCCTAAAAACGAAGAAAAAGAAACCGAATTTCCCACCGAAATCAGCTTCTCCGAAACAGAAAAATTCTACAAAATAGAGGATTTCAGAATCCAAAATTCTAAACCTTGGCTTTTCAACAAGGAGAAAGTCTTTCCTCCCTTTGAGCTGAGAAAACCCAAAGAAGGAGATATTTTTCAACCGAAAGGAATGTTCGGAAAAAAGAAAATATCCAAATTCCTAAAAGATGAAAAAATATCCAGCCTTGACCGCGAAAAAATCGGCATCCTCTGCGATGCCAAAGGACAGATTTTAGGCGTGTTTCCTCTACGGCAGGACGGGAGATTTATATAACGAAAAACTGACTTCTCAGTCTATATTATATTCTTTTTTCAGGATTTTTATGAATTCTTCCTTGGTTACGCCTTTCTGTGAATCAAATTTCATTTTGATAAAAGTATCATTTATTTGGTATTTGTTTCCTTGATAAAGTGAATCCAAAAAATGCTGAAAAGAATACTGCTCCACTTCTATTTTATGAATTTTCCCTTGAAGACTGTCTATTTTAAAAACCTGCTTTTCATCTTCATCAAAAAAGTATTTTTCAGAAATTTCTATGCTGTATTTTTCTGTTTTCTCTTGATATGGAGAAGAAAAATTATTTATAAAAATCAATGGAAAAATTAGTGATGCGTTCCATAATGAATGATAAAGCATTCCATAAAAGAAATTGTATTTCACTCGGATAAAAGCTGTTACCAAACCTCCTATCAACTGATATGAGATAATAATAGGAGAAAAAACATAAAACCAAAAATCATCATTAGTATAATTAGTAAGGTGAACAAAACCAAAAATCACAGATGAAGCATACACCAAGAAAGGAAATATCTTGTCCCAAAGTTTTTGGCTGAAGATATACTTTATAGGAAAGTTTCTCCTTAAAATCAATCTAAATCCAATCTCTTCAAAAACAGGTGCTAAAACAACAGCAATAAAAATAGCAGAAATAATGCTCTTTTTATGTAAATCAAGTTTTGAGTCCGTAGAAACAAAATGTTCCACCAAATCTTTCAATGGCATTAAGACAAAACAAAAAACACACATTTTGCCCACCAAAAGAATGAAAATTGTTTGTAATTTCCTTTTAAAACTTTCTTTTGTCTGCACATCTTTGGGATGTTTCAAAAAAGAAACAAAATCCCACAAAACATTCTTTATCACTTATTTAGCCTCTTTCTGCAAAATAGTGAATACTGGGAAATGGTCACTGTAGCCTCCTGTAAATTTGTCTCCATCCCAAGAACGGAAAGGATAACCTTTGTAATTTCCCTGCTTATTAATAAGGTAAGCAGGCGCATAGACTTCGGTTCTATAAACGGTGTATTCCTCGGCAGAAGAACCAGAAACTAGATTTTTAGAATAAATAATCTGGTCAAAAAGGTTCGGTGCATCTCGGTAAGCTAAACTCGCCACGCCTTTTTTGTACATTTTGTACATCGGATTGAAATACGGATATTCCTCACTCAGTTCTTTTTCATCGCCTACGGCTTTCAGATGATTTTTAAAACTTGGGCTGATAGGGTCATCATTAAAGTCTCCCATCGCGATGAGTTTGATATTTGGGTTTTTCTCCCGCAGGGCGTCCATTTCTTGTTTCAGCAGGGCAGCAGCGGCATTACGCTTCGGCATGGATACGGCTTCACCTCCTCTTCTTGACGGCCAGTGATTCACAAAGAAAGCCACTTTTTCTCCATCCAAAATCCCAGAAACCACCAGCAAATCCCTTGTATATTCTCTTTTGCCATCTTCACGGAAAAGCACAAGTTCTTTTTTATAAGAATTGGTCACGGTAAATCTTTTCTTCTGATAAATCAGCGCTACATCTATCCCACGCGCATCAAAGGAATTATAATGCACCACGCCATAGTCATACTTTTTCAGGGCGTCCTGCTGAGTCAGCGCCTCCACCACTTGGCGGTTTTCCACCTCTACAAGTCCCACCACTGCGGGTGCAGTTTTAGTGTATTTAAAGCCGATTTCAGAGATTACCTGCGCGATGTTTTTCAGCTTCTGCTGGTAAATATTATAAGTGTAATTTTTATTACTTTTAGGCGTAAAATCATCCGAAAGTATCTGTTTTCTCACTACTTTTTGTCCTTTTATTCGGTCATAGTCCCACGGCCCTTTGTAATCTTTGGTAATTTCTAAATATTTCAAAGAATCCAAAGGCACGCTTCTATGGAAATTGATATGATGAGCAGGAAGCGTCGCATCTATATAATCCACAGATTTCACGGTATCCCAGAGGTTTTCTACATTATAGAATCCCACCGCAGCAGTTCTTTTCATTTGGGCATTATAAAACAAACCAAAAACACAAAAAATAACGATAAATACTTGTCTCATGATAACTTTCTTTGTTAAAAGCTGATAAATTTAAATTTTTCTTTTCATTTAGGAAAAGAAATTGATATGATTTATTTCATATCGTTATATTCGTTTTAATTAAACTTTAAGTCTATTTTTGTTAAAACTTGTTAAATTAGATTAGAAAATGTTTAAAAAATCTGTCTTGATTTGCGGTTTTACAGTTGCTGCAATGCACTTCTGTAACGCACAAACCACGGTTTACGCTTACATAAAAGATGAGAAAGGCAAGCCTGTGGAACGAGCTGAAGTAGATATGAAAGGCTCGGAGGAGAATATGATTGCAGACAAAATCGGGTATTTCCAGTTTGTAGATTTGAAACCTGGTAATTATCAAATCGTTGTCTTTAAAAATAATTACGAAACCAAGACCATTGATTTCAGTGTGCAGGAAGGAGAAAAAAGAAAGGATTTGGGCGTTATTGTCTTAAATTCAGTTCTTTACAATTCTACCGAACAAGGCTTCACTCTACTGGACAGCGATAGTGACAATGATGATGACAACAGCTCTCTTCAGACCACTGTGGGACTACTGCAGTCTTCGCAGGATATTTTCAACAGAATCGCAGGGTATGATCTGGGAATTTACTGGTTCCGTCCGAGAGGTCTGGACAGCAGGTCTGGAGAAATGATGTTCAACGGCATATCCATGTCAAAACAAAACAATGGAAATATAGATTTCAGCAGCTGGGGAGGACTGAACGAGATTACGCGTTATCCAGAGGTTGCGGCTAACCACTCGCCGTCTGAATACGCTTTCGGAGGGGTCAGCTCTGTGATTTATAAAAACACAAAGGCGAGCGAATACAGAAAAGGAAGCCAGCTGACCTACTCCCTCACGAATAGAAACTATCGCCACAGGCTCTCTTACCGATATACTTCGGGAATGAACAAAAACGGCTGGGCTTTCACAGGGATGGTCAGCCGAAGATGGGCAAAAGAAGGCATACAGGAGGGAACTTTCTATGATTCCTATGCTGCATATTTAGGGGTGGAAAAGAAAATCAATGACAAACACACCCTCACGCTCAATATGGTAGGAAACCCATATAGAAGAGCTACATCCAGCCCTAACACGCAGGAAGTCTATGATTACAAAGGAATCTACTACAACTCCTACTGGGGATGGCAGGATGGCGAAAAAAGAAGCGAGAGAGTAAAACGAGGTTTTCAGCCTATTTTCCAGCTAACGGATTATTGGAAAATCAATAAGAAAACAGAACTTTGGACAACGCTTTCTTATCAGTTTGGGAAAACAAAATCTTCGCGATTGGATTGGCATAATGCCCAAAATCCTTCGCCTACTTATTATAAAAACTTGCCAAGCTATTTCTTTGGAAAAGCAGAATATGACAATGTCCTTCAAAACTGGGTAAATGACAATCCTTCTGTATCTCAGATAGATTGGAATAGACTTTATCACGCTAACCTCAGCAATGATGAAGGGCGGTCAATATTCTATTTGGTGGACGATGTGAATGATGACAAAATTTGGAATCTTTCCACACATTTCACGCACAACTTTAATGATAAGACAAGATTTATCCTAAATGTTTCTTATCAAAACTATAAGTCTGACCAATACAGAGAAATAAAAGACCTACTAGGAGGACAGTATGCTCTGAACCAAGACCCTTACATGAGAAATGGAAGCGGAAAATACAACGAATACGAAACAGATACCCACAAAGGCGTAGGTGATAAAATAAGCTACGACTACACTTTCGGAAGACAAGAAGTAAAAGTAAATCCAGCACTGAAATTCTCCACAGGAAAATTTGATGTTTTAGTGGCAGGGCAGTTCAGCTATTCTACTTCGTACCGAGATGGTAAATTCCAGCATTATCTATACCCAGATTCTTATGGAAGAAGCAAAGATTATGAATTTACCAATTTTGGGCTAAAAGGACAGGTTGTCTATAAAATCAATGGACGAAACTTCTTGGTTTATAATGGAACAGCCTATTCCCAAGCGCCTTTTATGGAAGATTTATTCTTTAATCCAAGGGTAAATTCATCCGTAGTGGAAGGTATGAGAAGTATGTTTATCAATGCTAATGACCTCAGCTATGTGCTTTCTACGCCTTTCGTAAAAGCAAGGTTGAGCGGATATATCATCAACACTGAAAACGAAACCAATGTTCAGCGTTTCTTTGCTGATGGCTCAGTTTTACAAGGTGTAACTAATGGCGCATTCTTCACACAGGTGATGAAGGATATGAAACGACAAAACCGAGGACTAGAACTAGGACTGGAAGTAAAAGTAACTTCTACGCTCTCTCTACAAGGGCTGGCAAGCTACGGCGAATATGTTTATAATAACAATCCTAAATTATATTTCAGTTCTGATGCTGTGGGCGCTTCTGGAGGAACTACTTATACCTACATCGGAGATGCTTATATCAAAAACTACAGACAAGGAGGAACGCCTCAGACAGCATTCTCTCTAGGATTTAGATATAATAACCCTAAATACTGGTGGGTAGGAGCGAACTGGAACTATTTTGATAATTCCTATTTAGATCCAGCGGCACTTATCAGAACCCAATATTTCATCACCAATCCTTCTACAGGAGCACCATACCCAGGGCTTGATGAAGCGGAACTAAGAAGAGTTCTTCAGCAGAAACAACTGCCATCTGCTTTCTTTGTCAATGTAAATGCAGGGAAATCTTGGCTCTTTGGTAAATATTATCTGATGGTTTCGGCTTCGGTGAATAACTTGTTGAACAACAAGAGCTACATCACAGGCGGATTCGAGCAGACCCGAAAAGCTTCTTACAGAGATTTTGCAGCGGATTTTGACAAACAATATTCTCCTTTCGCACCTAAATATTGGTATGCACAGGGAAGGTCTTATTTCGTAAATGTTCAGTTTAGATTTTAATTAGTAATTCTTTTAAAAAATATATAAAAATGAAAAAAGTATATCTAAAACAGGTTGTAGGAGCTTTATTGCTATTCGGAATTACCACTTCCTGTGTAAGAAAAGATGACTGGAGTATTCCAGATATTACATGTACCAATAAGTTTGGGGATACTAACACTACTATGGCGGCCTTTGCGGCATTGGCTCCAAGTAATGGCAGTGCCCTGACTATCACTGATGACCAAATCTTCGATGGATATGTGATTTCTTCCGATGAAAAGGGCAATTTCTACAAAACTATCGTTTTCCAAGACAAACCAGAAAACCCTACTGTGGGACTTCAAATAGAAATTGAAAAAACACACAGCTACACAGATTTTCCTGTGGGAACTCATATCAGAATCAATGCTAAAGGTTTGATTTTAAGAGTAGACAAAGGTGTAACGAAATTAGGTGTTACAGACGCTCAATATACCGTTGGAAAAATTCCTTCTTCTTCCCTTGGAAATTACCTTTCTATCGTGTGTAATAACGGAAGAGCGGACATTGCAAACCTTGTTCCTTTGGCTTTGGCTAATTTAGATGAAGCTAAACAAGCTCAGCATATCAATAAACTGGTAACTGTTCCTAATGTGCAGTTTGCAGACAGCGAAATTTTAGTTCCTAATGGGCCTAAAACCTATGTGGATGTTTCTTCTAATACTGATACTAACAGAGAATTAGTAGATGCAAGTGGAAAAACGGCTATTCTGAGAACATCTAAATTTGCTGACTTTGGAAAAGACAAACTTCCTACTGGGAAGGGAAACATCACTTTCGTAGTAAGCAGATACAACACCACTTATCAAATGCTGATAAGAAACACCAGCGATGTGAATTTCACACAAGAAAGAACAGATACTGCTCCTCCGAAAGGCGGAACATCCATTACTTATGCTGGTGTGGGAACTATTGAAGATTTCCAATCTTATAATACAGGAGCTTCTTCCGAGGCGTTTCCTAAATACATTAACGATCCTGTCTTAGGAAATAGATATTGGAGAGTATCTAATTACTCTGGAAATAAATTCCTTAGCTTCGGTTTTGGTGCTACAGGCCCTAAGCCAGAATCTAAAACGATGTTCATCGTTCCTGTGGATTTCTCCAATATGACTAAATTCTCCTTTGATTCCAAAGATGGACACTACAATGGGAATGTTCTGAAAGTTTACTATTCTACAGACTATCAGCCTTCGGGAAATATCCTAAATGCCACACTGACAGACATTACCAGTGCATTTACTATTTCTTCTAACAATACTAATTATCCTGCAAACTTCACGAACAGTGGACACTGGGTAAAACCTTCCACGCTTACAGGAAATGGATTTATCATCTTTGAATATCACGGAGGTGGAACCCTGCCAACTACGACTATTCAGATAGATAATATCAAAGTAGAATAAAAAATACCATTAAATAAAAAACCGCTTTTTTAAGCGGTTTTTTTATTTTTATTTGAAAGTAAAATTATTTCACTTCACCGAAAACACTCTTAGTTACACAGAACTCCTTCAAGGTTTTCAAAGAAAGTTCCAATCCGTATCCAGAGTTTTTCGTTCCTCCAAATGGGAAACGAGGGTCAGAAGTCATTAACTTGTTCAAAGAAACTGTCCCTGACTCTAAGTTTTCCGCAAAGAAATAAGCTCTCTCTTTACTTGAAGTCCAAACGGAATTTCCTAAACCAAAGTTAGTATTATTCGCTATTTTCAAGATTTCTTCATCATCTTTTGCTGAAATTATCATTCCTAACGGCCCGAAAAGCTCTTCATCAATCATCGGATTGTCAAGATTCATTTTGATAAGCCCTGGTTTAAAAGAAATATCATCTACTCTCTCCAGCGGAATTATAATCTCTGCTCCATGCTCCAAAGCCTTTTCATACTGCTGCTGAAGCTCATCCGCAAAGGATTTTGAAGCCAGCCCACTTAGTTCTGTTTTATCATCAAATGGGTCACCTAGTTCATATTTTTGGTATTCTGTTTTTAGTTTTTCCAAAAATTCGGCATAGATGCTTTCTTGGATAATAAATCTTTTAGCTGAGGTGCATGCCTGACCGCAGTTTCTCAGTCTTGCCGCTGCACCCTGCTTAGCTGTTTTATCTAAATCTGTATCATCTAAAACGATAAAAGCATCATTACCACCTAATTCCAACAATGATTTTTTAATATTCGCTCCTGCAAGAGATGCTATTTTTCTTCCCGTTGTCTCGCTTCCTGTAAGGCTCACTCCTTTCACCAGCGGATTTGTTATAAGCTCCTCTATATCAGCATATGAATACTCTATATTCTGCAAAATCCCTTCTGGAAAGCCAGATTTTTTGAACAGTTCTTCTATGGCTCTTCCCGAACCTTTACAGATAGAAGCATGTTTCAGAAGGACAACATTTCCAGCCAAAATAGTCGGCACAGCAAAACGAAGCGCCTGCCAAAAAGGGAAATTCCATGGCATAATTCCCAGAATAACTCCCATTGGCTGGTAATAAACCTCACTTGCAGAAAGTTCTGTTTCTACAATCTCTGGTTTTAGGACATTCTCCGCAGCCACATAATAGTCTGTCATCATTGCACATTTCTTCACCTCTCCTCTTGATTGGGAAATAGGTTTGTGCATTTCTCGAGTAATCATTTGGCTGTATTCCTCATGATTTTCAAGAATATTTTTAGATAAATTCTTTAATAATTCTTGTCTTTTCTCAAAACTTACTTCTCGCCATTCTTTTTGTGCTTGAACAGCAAGATTTAGTTTTTGTTGAAGTTCTATATTCATCTCTTTGGTTTAATTTTAGTCAAGTTTCGTATGGCTTCCCACATAGTGTAGGAATTCTTTCCTTGTTGTAGGATTTTTTCTAAATAGTCCGCTAAGCTCAGCTGTGATGGTGCTGCTGGCAGTATCTTTTATCCCTCTACAGTTTACACAAAGATGTTTCGCATCTATGATACACGCCACATCTTCTGTTCCGAGAGCCTCTTTCATCGCTTGGACAATCTGCATTGTCAATCGCTCCTGAACCTGAGGACGACTAGCGTAGTAATTTACAATCCTATTGATTTTAGACAATCCTATAACCTCTCCATTAGAAATATAAGCTACATGAGCTCTCCCGATGATGGGCAAAAAGTGATGTTCGCAGAAAGAATACACCGTGATATCTTTTTCTACAAGCATCTGGCGGTATCTATATTGATTTTTAAATGTGGAAATCCCTGGCTTATTTTCAGGAAGAAGCCCGCCGAAAATCTCATTTACATACATCTTTGCGACTCTTTTTGGAGAGTCTTTCAGGCTGTCATCTGTCATATCAAGCCCAAGGGTGTGCATAATCTCCCCAAAAAGTTTTTCTATCTTTTCTATCTTTTCATCAGGAGAAAGCAGAAAAGCATCTTTATGAAGAGGCGTATGTTCCTTGCCTGTAAAAAAATCATCTTCTATATCTGAGAAATCTGTCATTTCTATTTTATTTTTATTGATTAAAATCTATATCATCCCCTTGGTTTATCCTGCTGTCAATATCCTCTTCCCTATTTTGGTTTGATTTTGATTTATCTTTTCCTTTATTAGGATTTTGTATTTCATCTATTGTCTGCAGACCTCCTTCATCTCCATAGCCTCCAAGCCCCTGCAAATCAGAACAATCTCCTTTCCAGTCAGATGGTTTTTCAAACTTATCTTCTTGAGTGATTTTCAACGATTTATCAGCATATATTTTCTTCATAAAATAGCCCCAGATAGGAAGCGCCATTTTCGCCCCCTGTCCTTCTCCTGTACTCCAGAAGTGAGTTGCTCTATCTTCCCAGCCTACCCAAACACCTGTGGCTAATTTAGGAGTTATCCCTATGAACCATCCGTCTGAGTTTTTCTGCGTAGTCCCTGTTTTACCGGCAATTTCTGCATTGATACCCATACTTCTAAGCTGTCTAGATGCTGTTCCATAGCTCGCTACTCCTTTCATCATATCTATCATACTATAGGCGTGTATAGGGTTCATCACTTCTCTGACCTCTGTTGTCACCTCCTTGATAACCCTTCCGTTGGCATCTTCAATACGCCAAATCATCTCTGGTTTTATATAATTCCCATAGTTAGCAAAGGTACTATAAGCCCCAAGCATCTCATAAATTGTAATATCCGAAGACCCTAAGGCTGTCGCTAAGTCAGGTGTCATCTCGCCTGTAACTCCCAAATCTCGTGCTAACTGAATTACATTTTTAGGACCTGCCGCTTCCATCAAACGGACTGCTATCGGGTTTTTGGAATGTGCTAGACCATCTTTCATCCTAAGCATACCACCAGAACCTTTTACATGCCAAGAACCTCTGCTGTAAGAAGCATTAGAAATAGGCGTACATGGTGTCATTCCTAAATTTATAATTGCCGTAGCATACACAAAAGGCTTAAAGGTAGAACCTACCTGCCTTTTCC
>JABCOA020000163.1 GCA_013333875.2 Flavobacteriaceae bacterium
GCTCTTCATTATTTAATTCTATAGTTTCTATCTTTGACAAAATTTCAAATTCTAAACCATAAAATCTTTTAGAAGGTAAAAAAGATAAAAGAGCATAACCCATTTCTATAGAAATAGGTTCTTCTATTTCCATTAATAACTCTCTGTATTTATTAGATAAATCAAGTATATCTTGAGAGTCATTGTCTAGATCTTCATTTGGCATTTTGCCTAAAAGTTTAAATTTTTCTAATGAATTTTTCATTTTTTAAATTCTTTTTGAGATGGGAATATGAAGTTATTTTGTCTTCTATATTTTTATTAAAATAACAATAACATATTCAGAATATTACTGACTATTACATTTTAATGGTCATAGTTTCTATATCTTTATTATAAAACTCATATCCTTTTATTATATTACTGCTATCTAGTTTTTTCTTTAACATAAATTGCATTTTTTTGCCTATTTCATTGTAATAACCATTATATGGAAAACCTATATGAACTGTTTCTATTTCCATATATTCTTCATTATCATATTTATATTTTATCTTTTTTACAGATTTCTTAGGCAAAAGTACTATATCACGCATAGCATAATATTCCTCTTTGCATATATCATCCCAGATACAAACGGAACATACTATACTATCTAATTTTTTATGATGTATTTCTCCTTCTATCATTTCTCCACCTATATACTGTAAATGTTTTGTCATTATACTTACAATAGGAGATAGTAAATAGTAATTATTCTCTGTATTATTTCTTATTTCTACCAATACTTCTTTTTTATTTTCATCTATCTTCATATTATAAACTTCTATTTCTTTTCTTTCGGAACAGCTTATAATACATAATAGAGGCAATATTATTTTACAAAAAACATTCATTTTTTTATTCATTTTTTGAGTTTTTAAAAAGCATCTAATAAAAAAGACAGAAGATTCACGATAAGATATATACTTACTGATTCTTTCTGTCTTATAATTGGTTTTAAATCTCTGTTTATTTTAAATTTAAAAGAGAAATAATATTAAAGTGTCTTTTCCAGCTCCACACTTACGCCTTTCATTTCGCCCTGCATAGGCGGATTGGTTTTGGTGAGTTTTATTTTGATGTAGGTGATTTGTGGGAATTTTTCTTCTAATTTTTGGATAATTCTCCCGATTACCCGCTCCAAAAGCAGCGATGGGATTTCCATTTCTCTATGAATGATATCGTTGATTTCGGCGTAGTTTATCGTGTCTTCCAAGTGATCGCTCTGTGCCGCTTTCCATAGGTCTGCGTGAATCTCAGCATTTACGAGATAATAAGTCCCAATCGTTTTCTCCTCTGGCAAAACTCCATGATAAGCATAAATTTTCAAATCCTCGATGAGAATTCTGCTTCTTAGATTTTCATTTTTAATATCAAAATCCTCAGCTGTCAGCCCTATGTTTTGGAGTTTTGTGAAACTTGGAACAGGGAGATTGGCGTTGTCTTCTTTTTTCATTTTTCTGTAAAATTAGAGATGATGTTTTCTATTTCTTTTTTTGCAGTTTCCAAATCATCATTTATCAAAACTTGGTCAAATAAATGCTGATAGCCAAGCTCTTCCTGAGCCTTGTTCACGCGGGTCTTTATGGTTTCTAAACTGTCTGTATTTCTTTTGATTAGGCGTTTTTCAAGTTCTTCTATGGATGGCGGAGCGATGAAAATACTCATTGCTTGGTCTCCGAAAATCTTTTTTAGATTAACTCCACCGACCACATCCACATCGAAAATCACTGTTTTTCCGTTCTTCCAGATTCGTTCTATTTCAGATTTCAGCGTTCCGTAGAATTTGTCAGCATAGACCTCCTCGTGCTCCACAAAGGCATCTTCGGATATTTTTTTTCTAAATTCATCAGGCATTAGGAAATAGTAGTCTTTTCCGTGTGCTTCGCCTTCTCTTGGCGCTCTTGTAGTTGCAGAAATGGAAAATTCTAAATGTGGGAAATTCTCTAAACTATGCTTTACTAAAGTGGTTTTTCCGCTTCCAGATGGAGCCGAAAATATGATGACTTTGTTCATTTTATATTGAATTTGAATTTTTAAAATAGAATCAATGTTTTAATGAATTTTTTATAAAACATTGAGTGTCTGTTCTTTTATCTTTTCTAAATTGTCTTTCATCATGACCACTATTTTTTGGATTTCATGATGATTGGCCTTTGAGCCCAGAGTATTGATTTCTCGTCCGATTTCTTGGCTGATGAAACCTAATTTTTTTCCATTAAAATCCTCATTGTTAAGGACTTCCAAGAAATATTTCAAATGCTGTGTCAGACGGACTTTTTCTTCAGAAATGTCCAATTTTTCTACAAAATACGCCACTTCTTGGTAAAATCTGGTTTCGTCCAGCTGCTCAAAATCCTTTAAAGAAGAGAGATAGCGCTCTTTTATAGTAGAAATTCGTTCCTCCTCAAAAGGCTGAACCTGTCCCAGCAGCTCTTCGATGTTTTTGATGTTCTTGGTTAGTTCTTCTCCTAAAATTTCTCCCTCGGTTTTTCTAAAATTAGAAAATTCTATAACTGCCTTATTTATAGTTTCTTGCAGGAGATTCCATTCGTTGTCAGAGAGCTCTTCCGTTTTGCACTGGATGGTTTCAGGCATTCTTATTGCCATTTTAAGATATTCAAAATCAGGAGCTTCTGGCGAACATTGGCGAAGCTGTTCCATGTAGGATTTTATAATTTCTTGATTGATTTTCACATCATTCGCGCCATCCAAAGATTCACAAGTGATGAAACAATCTACTTTTCCTCGTAATAGCCTGTCATTCAGTGATTTTCTGATTTCAAGTTCTTTTTCTTTAAAACGGAGAGGGAGTTTTATGCTGAGGTCGAACGATTTGCTGTTGAGAGATTTTATATCAACATTTATTTTCTTACCTTCAAAAATGGCTTCAGCTCTTCCGAAACCAGTCATTGACAATATCATAAATATCTTATTTTACGCACAAATATAAACTATTTAAGAGAAATATTTTTAAAAATCTATGAAATAGAATTAATTTTGCGGATATATTTAAGGATAATGCTTTATATTTTTGTATCAGTTTTGATAATTTTTCCTGTATTGATGGGCTTTGGGCGCTTTTCTCAAAAGATATTTGGAGAGTTTTGGGAAGGGCTTTCCGCACAGCTGGTCTTAGGGATATTATTTTTGATGACGGTATGGGGCGTTTTGTCTTTTTTTGTTCCGTTAAATATTGATTTAGAGCGAATTACTGTTGGTTGTGGTTTTCTCTTGTTTTTTTATTTTCAGTCGTATAAAGAATTTTTAAAAATAGACCGAAAAAACTGGTTTATGTGGGGCGGTTTTAGTTTGGTTTCTTTGGTTGTGGGCAGTGGCTTTCCCTTTATTTTAGACCATTTTGGGTATTATGTCCCTACGATTAAGTGGCTTTCTGAGTATGGGTTGGTAAAAGGAATTACGAATTTGGAATGGGTGCTGGGGCAGATGTCACCATGGCATGTTTTTCAGGCGGGATTTTCGCATTTTTCAGATGAATTTTTGAGGATAAATGTGCTTCTTCTGATGGTATTTTTCTTGTATATCATTGAGAAAAAATCATGGGTAATGCTCTGCTTTTCACCTGTTTTGTTCTTTTTTGTGCAGTCACCAAGTCCAGATTTACCAGCGATAGTTTTTTCTTTAATTATCTTAAATGAAATTTTAACTAAAAATAAAGAATTTGCCCTGCTTTTTGTCTTTTCGGTTTTGGTTTTCAGTATCAAACCTACGATGCTTTGGCTACCGATTTTGGCTTTCCTTTATCCGGTTTTGATTTTTAGAAAAAGCTTGAAATTCATTTGGTTAGGATGTTTGTTTGGTGTTTTGTACTGCGTGAAAAATATTTGGACTTTCGGTTATCCTTTTTTTCCTATTCAGTTTTTGGATTTGGGTTTTAGCTGGAAACCATATGGCGAGTTATTCATTTCATCAAGCGAAGTCGCTGTTTTAAAGACATTTGATTTACAATATTCTTTGGAAGAAATTTCCCGATTTTCAGCGGTGGAATATTTTGTGAACTGGCTTTTCTTGGATGGTATAAAGGGCGTTATCAATGTCGGTTTGATATTGGTTTTGTTGGTTTTTGGGATTTTTTCATGGAAAAAAAAGGATAAAATCACAGGAATAATATTTCTCTGTATCTTGGTCAAAAGTATTTTTGTTATCTGTTTTTCAGCGCAGTATAGATTTTTCATCGATGTGTTTTTTGTGTTTTTTGTGGTGGTTTTTAGAGAATTTTTTTCTAAAAAATGGTGTTTGGGAATTTTCTCTGGTTTGAGTGTTTTGGTTCTCAGTATTTTGGCGTTTCCACAGATTTTACAGGAAAAAGTTCCAAGTTTTAATTTGGGATTTGTGATGAGAAATTTTGAAGCAAAACAAGTTTATAAACCACTGTATTACTCTCTAAATAAGCACGATACATTTACCATTGGCAATCTGGAATTTAATGTTCCAAGGGATTATGTCTTTGGGTTTGATACGGCTTTGCCAGCTCTCACGCTGAGCCAATTGGAGGAATTTTACAAACTGGGAATTTTTCCTCAGAAAACAAGTGAAAATCTTGACCAAGGTTTTGTTTGGAAAAAACTGGATTTTCAGGAAAAAAAGCACTTGAAAAGTATCATTGAAAAAATTAAAAAATAAAATTCTCATTTCTTAGGAATTTGTATATTTGTAGGATGTTTGGGACATTGGGCAATTATCTGACTTTTTCTTCCTTTGGTGAGAGCCATGGGGAGGCTTATGGCGGAATTTTGACCAATTTTCCAGCAGGCGTGAAAATCGATTTTGATGAGATTCAGCATCAGCTAAATAGAAGAAAACCAGGGCAGTCGGCTATCGTCACACAGAGAAAAGAGGCGGACAAAGTGAGGTTTCTTTCGGGGATTTTTGAAGGGAAAACCACAGGAATGCCGATAGGTTTTTTAGTTGAAAATGAGAATCAAAAAACAAAAGATTATGAGCATTTGGCTCCTGCCTATCGCCCATCTCATGCAGATTATACATATGACCAAAAATTTGGTTTTAGAGATTACCGAGGTGGCGGGCGTTCCTCTGCGAGGGAAACTCTGAACTGGGTAGTGGCAGGGACTTTGGCGAAACACCTGCTGCCAGAAGTTGAGATTTATTCTTATGTGTCATCAGTGGGGGAAATATCTTGCCCAAAGCCATATCAGGAACTTGATTTTTCAAAAATAGATGAAAATGAGGTGAGATGCCCAGATGAAACTATCGCAAAGCTCATGATAGAGCGGATAGAACAAGCGAGAAAAAAAGGTGATACAGTAGGAGGAACGATAACTTGTGTAATAAAAAACGCTCCGAAAGGCTTGGGAGAGCCAGTTTTTAATAAACTTCATGCCGAATTAGGAAAGGCGATGCTTGGCATCAATGCTTGTAAAGGTTTTGAATATGGAGCAGGATTTGAGGGAGCAAAAATGTCTGGCTCGGCACAGAATGATATTTTTAATGCTGATGGAACTACCAAAACTAACTATTCGGGCGGAATACAAGGAGGAATTTCTAATGGAATGGACATATATTTCCGAGTGGCGTTTAAGCCTGTTTCTACGCTGATGATGCCGCAGGAAAGCATAGATAATGCAGGAAATATCATAAAATTAGAAGGAAAGGGAAGGCATGACCCATGCGTGTTGCCAAGAGCGGTTCCCATCGTGGATGCTCTTTCGGCATTCGTTTTAGCGGATATGTATCTCATTGAAAAACAGAGAAAAATTTAATAAGAAAACAAAATGAAAAAATATTGGGAAAAAGGGATTTCTTTTGAGGAATATTTCAAGAAAATAGAAGAAATTGTCAATAAAGATGAAGAAAAACTAACTCCAGCAGAAAAAGAAATGCTGGAATATTATAAACTGGGGGCGCAGAGAATGAGCAGAATGATGAAGGTCTATAAACCTGATGAAGAACAGGTGAAAACCCTTGAAAATAAGAATTTTAAAGGAAAAATTCTGATTATTTCCGAAGGTTGGTGCGGAGATGCAGGGCAGACAGTGCCAGCGGTTTCGCTATTTTTCGAAGGGAGAAACGAGGTGAAAATCGTCTATCGTGATGAAAATCCAGATTTGATAGACCAATTTTTGACCAATGGAACGCGTTCTATTCCTATCGTGGTTCTTTTAGATGAAAACGATGGAGTGATAGCGCACTGGGGGCCGAGACCAGCCTATGGAACAGAACTATTGAAAAAATACAAAGCAGACCCAGAAAACTACCCGAAAGAACAGTTTTACAATGATTTACAGGTCTATTATGCGAAAAATAGAGGGTATGATGTAATCACAGAAATATTAGATTTAATTTAAAAATAAAGAAAAATTATGGCAAATACACCTTCAAATATGTTGGCATTAGGAACAAAAGCTCCGTTTTTTGAGCTGCCTAATCCTGTGAAAAACAACGAGTTACAGAGTTTAGAAGATTTAAAGGGAAGCAAAGGAACTTTGGTTATTTTCATGTGTAACCACTGTCCGTTTGTGATTCATGTGATTGAAAAATTAGCTGAACTTTACGAAGATTATAAAGGGAAAGGAATAGAGTTTATCGCGATAAATTCTAATGATGTGATAAATTATCCAGCAGATTCGCCAGAGCAGATGGTGGATTTTGCGGAGGAAAAAGGTTTCACTTTTCCGTATTTGTATGATGAGAGCCAAGCTGTGGCAAAGGCATATGATGCGGCATGTACGCCAGATTTTTATTTCTTTGATGACAAACTGGATTTGATTTATCGTGGTCAAATGGATGATTCCAGACCTGGGAATAATAAGGAGATTACGGGCGAGGATTTAATCATTGCTTTTGAAAATCTTTTGGCAGGTCAGCCGCAGGAAGAACTGCAGAGACCAAGCCTTGGTTGTAACATTAAATGGAAATAATGAAAATGTATAATATTATGTGAAAATTTCACGATATAAGGATTAGCATTTTTTATATGAAAGTTATGAAAAAGTTTTTATTTGTCTTTTTTCCATTGTTTTTTACACCCAAGAACCTATAAGATATGAATATATAGATATAGGTTATAATAGTTATAAAAAAAATGTAGATAATGTATGTTCATATTCAGCTGTTGATTCTGCGCCAGGAGAAGAGGTTTTTTTGTATGATATAAAAAAAGGGTATGTATCTCAGTATAGTAATTATCAGAAATATGAATTAAAAGGATTTTATGCAGGAGTACCGGTTTGTATAAATGTAGAGGTGGAGAAAAATAAAGCAGATAACAAAAAAGTCTATTATATACTTAAAGAGGGAGTAAATACAGAAAAAGTCTATAGATCAGCAGAAGCAGAGGAAAAAGATGTGGAATACTTTTATAATGATTTTCAACAAAAAGACCCTATTAAAAAGAAAAAAATAGAAGAAACAGCAAAAGAAGAGTCAATAAAATGGTTGAATAATAGACTTGATAGTTTTAATAAAGAATTGGATAAAATAAAAAAGTATGGAGTAGCTATTCTGAAAGCAGTTCCTATAGAGGGAAATAGTACAACAGGCGCAAGGTTTAAAGTATTAAACCTATCAAAAAAGACCATAAAATATATAACATTTAATTTTTATGGAGAAAATGCAGTAAATGATAAGGTGTTATATAAAAAAGGAGCATATAATGTAAATATAAAAGGAATAGGTCCTGTGCCAGAACTTCAAGTAGGAGAATGGAATTTTGACTATGTATGGAATACTAATATTGTTGAATATTTGACATTAAATAATATAGTTATTCAATATATGGATAATTCTATAAAAACAATAAAAGTAACAGGTGAAATGTATATAGAGGATTTATATAATGAATATAATTATGAAAATCTAATTAAATTAAAAGAAGAAACAAACTAAAAACTTTAAATATTGTTCAAAATAAGAAATGAATAATATAGAAAATAATTTTTTATGAAAATCACTTTAAACAGAATAAATGACGATTTTCTTTTCGAATGTGCGAATGAAAATGGTCAGAAAATCTTGCTCAATAATATAGGCGAGGACAAAAACAACGGTGTGAGCCCTATGGAGGCTCTGCTGATGTCTGTGGCGGGCTGCAGCGGAATAGATGTAGTCAGCATTCTAAAAAAACAGAAACAGCAGATTACCAAGTTTTCGGCAGAGGTAGAAGGCGAGAGAGTAGTAGAAGGGGAGGCGAAACCATTTAGAAATATAATGGTAAAATTCTATGTAGATGGAGATGTGAATCCTGAAAAGGCAAGAAAAGCAGCAGACTTATCCTTTGCGAAATACTGCTCTGTTTCTAAGACACTTGAGCCCAATGTAGAGGTGGGGTATCAAATATATGTGAATGGTATAAAAGTAGACTAAAGATGTTTAGAATTTCTGAAATAGAAACATATTTTCCAGAAAAAAAAGTAACAAACGAAGATTTACAAAAGGAGTTTCCAGAGTGGAGTCCAGAGAAAATTTTTAATAAAGTCGGTGTAAAACAGCGATATACAGCATCAGCAGAGGAAACAGTGCTGGAGCTGGCGGTGAAAGCTTCTGAGAAACTATTAAAAAAAATAGATAAAAACGAAATAGATTTTATCTTGTTTTGTACGCAAAGTCCTGATTATCATCTTCCTACGACAGCTTGTATCTTACAGGACAGATTGGGACTGAGAAAGGACATAGGGGCTTTGGATTTTAATCTCGGATGTTCTGGCTTTGTCTATGGTCTGAGTATAGCAAAAGGGCTTATTGCAACAGGTGTAGCCCAAAATATTCTATTAGTAACGGCCGAAACTTACACTAAATATCTTAGAAAATCAGACAAGTCTAACCGAACCATTTTTGGGGATGGGGCGGCAGCGACCTTGATACAAAAGGATGAAGCCAAAGAGAATTTTCAATTCATTTTAGGGACAGATGGCAGCGGATATGATAATCTCATTGTGAGAAATGGCGGTGGTAGAAATCGTGTAAACAAGGAAGATGAGGCTGGTAACTGTCTGTATATGAATGGACAAAATATATTTATATTTACTGTAGAAAAAATTCCAGTATTGGTGAAGGAAATCTTGGAGAAGAATAATTTAACTAAAAATGATATGGATTATTATATTTTTCACCAAGCAAATGCACATATTCTAAGAAGACAGCGGGAAATTTTAGAAATTCCAGAGGAAAAATTCTATATCAATTTAGAGAAATATGGGAACACGGTTTCTTCTACCATTCCAATTGCCCTGAAAGATGCACTAGAAACAGGAAAAGTTAAAAGAGGACAGAAGATAATGCTGATAGGCTTTGGAGTGGGGCTTTCTTGGGGAGCAACGATAGTAGAATTGTAAGAAAAAATAGATAAAAGAGAAATAAAAACTGCAGAGTATGAATGTACATTTACTGGAAAGAGTAACCTCATCGGGGAAGATTATAAAATATATTGATGGGCTGAGGTTTATAGCTGTTGTAAGTGTTTTTATTTGTCATTTTTTAGCTAATCATTTAGCGAACTTCCCTGAAATAAAAGAGTATAGTTATATCTTTCCTTTTTTTGGGAATGGGATAGGGCATACAGGAGTTTATTTGTTTTTCGGAATTAGTGGATTTATATTATCACTTCCTTTTCTAAAACAATATGTGTATGGTGGCAGGGAAGTCTCTATTAAGGATTATTTTTTGAGAAGGTTAACTCGGTTGGAACCACCTTATATTGTTCATTTAATACTGTTTTTATTTATTTCAACAGTTTTAGGGAATAAGAGTTTTCAGGAATTATTCCCAAACTTTTTGGCATCGCTGTTTTATGTGCATAATATTGTTTTTTCTGAGGAGCGTTATCCATTGATTAACATTGTGTTATGGACGCTTGAAATAGAAGTTCAGTTTTACATATTAGCGCCGCTTCTTTCGCTGGGGATTTTCAAACTTCCTAAATGGATAAGAAGAGCTTTGATGCTTGGAATTATTGTCTTGTGGCCACTTTTGGGGATTGATACAGGGTTTCATAGTATTCTAAATTATTTGCATTTCTTTATCATTGGTTTTTTAGTGGCAGATTTATCCCTTGAATATTCGGATAATATAAAGTCATCTTATGTTTTTGATATTCTGTGTATTATCGCATTTGTAATATTTTGGCAAGGAAATGTTTGGCTGGAATTTCAGTGGTTGTATATTTTTATTTTGTTGTTTCTTACACCGTTTTCTATTTTTTGGAAAAAACTGATGGAGTTTCGCCCAGTGTATATTATTGGAGGGATGTGCTACACGATTTATATGTTGCATCATAAGATAATATATATGTTTTTTGGGATGTTTTTCAAAGGGAAAGAATTCTTCGGTGATCCGATTTACAATCTTTTCATAAGACTTATAATCATATCTATTGTAACGCTTTTGTTATGCGCTGTATTCTTTGTTTTTGTGGAACGCCCGACTATGAAAAAACAATGGTGGAAATATAGAGATTTGAAGAAACTATTTTTTGAGTAAAGTTAAAATAATAAAAGAGACTTTTAAAGTCTCTTTTATTCTATTTCACATCCTAGATTTCTATATTGATTTTTGAAACATTCAGTCCATTTTCTGAACTCTTGGATATTAATTTTTTCTTTGATGAAAGTTTCAAAATACTCGGTAGAAAAGTCTTTTGGGAAATTTTCTAAAGCATCAAACTCACCTGCAAGCCAAGCCTCATTGATAAGGTGATTGAATAGATTCACATCAAAATCAAATCCATACGAATGGTAGGAATTGGTGGCGGAGGACTGGAATGTGGTTTTCATACTTTCTTTTTTTAGGTGAGCGATGAAATTGCGATTATTTCTATGTTTTCGGTAGTATACAGATGCGTTTCTAAGTTGTTGTTTTTCGTTTACTTTACCAAAAGAATCCTTCCAAATATAGAGCCAATATTCCTTTTTCCAAAATCCCATGAGAATGGAATTTAATGCCCAGTATTTCAAAGGAGTTTCGTTATCAACCAATTTTAGTTTAAATAATAGTGAGAAAAATTTAAACTTATTGTAGAAAAACCAATCCATAATCAGCGGGTTAGAAAGGAATAAATCTTTCGGATAAATACTATCCAAAGTATCATTGATAGATTCTTTATCTACCCATTGCAGGTCTTTGGTGTTGCCTAACCAACCCAGTTTTAAAAGGCTGATGTTATGTTTTTTGGCGTTTTCTCTTAGCTGGTCTATATCCACATTTTCGGTAAACCAAACATCATCTTCTGTCATGATGAAATACTCCGAAGCCTCTTGAGCAGCACTTCTCCATAATTTGGTTGGAATTTGAAAACCATTGATTTCTTTTCCTTGTTCCAGATTATCTTTTATGGCTTGTTCTTTATCCTTGTAATTTTCAGATTTTAGTATGGTAACTTCAGGATGGAGTTCTTGTATTTTATCCAAATATTTCTGTGGTGTTCCATCATCTAGAATGGTAACTTTATAATTACCAGTCACATAGGTCTTAATGCTTTTAAGACATCTGTCAAGATAAAAAGCTCGGTTGAAGGATTTTATGAGGATGCTGGTTTTCATTTGATGAGTTTCTTTATTTTGGAAGTATAATCTTTAAAGTTAGGAAGCGTTAGAAGCAGGTTCTATATTTTTATCAAAAGGCAGATTTATTTCTTGGTAAGGTTTTTCATCAAAAATGTATTTAATCCAATTGGTGAAACTATATTTTTGTTTTATTTCTATAGGTAGAGGCTCGTAAGGTTTTTCTAAGAATTCTTTTAGTTCAGCTAGATTATCATTATTAAGCACAAAGATGTTATTAGGATTGTAGAAATCATATTTTATTATTTCAGCGTTAGTAGTAATCAGTTTTTTATCATATCCGATTGCTTCAAAAGTTCTGAAAGATAATCCACAATGTTTTCCATTTATAAAATCTACTAAAATATCAGCCTCCTTCATTTTACATATATTTTCTTCATAAGAAATCCCTTTTTTAAGAAAATTTATCTTTGTATTTTCGTAGGGCTTTATATTGTCTCTTGGGTGGGTAACTACATGGATACCAGGAGTATATCCTATGTGAACTAGGAATTCTGAAAGTTCTGCTATAGCATTCATACGATAGTTAATAAAAGTACCGAAAAAGTATACTTTTTTTCCATCACCTGTTTTTTTATTCTCTATATTTAAATTGTAATCAAAATAAAAATTAGTACTAGGTAATAGATTTTTATTGATGTCAACATCATTGGGGTCAAAAACAAAAAAACGGTCAAAATATTTTACACTTTTTAGAGCGTCGGAAAACAAACCAAGCCCATCCCATTGATAAGCCACAGTTTTATTAGCTATTTTTCTGTTCTTTTTTAGAAAAGAAATTGGAAATTTATCAGGTCTGATAATTAGTGAAAAATCTATTTTTCTATTATTTATTTTCTTGTTAAATTCATGTATTTCTTGATCTATTTTTAGATTTTTTTCTATTTCTTTATTATTGAAAAATTTTTTCAGTATAAAAGATATTACTCGTTGAATTTTATTTTTGTAAGTGAAACAATTGTTGGTTGTGATAGGAATAACTTCATAACCCAAAAATTCAAGATTTTTTATGAATTCTTGTTCAAGTCCATACCAACGGTCGTATCCAAGGATAATTGTTTTTTTCATTTTAATAGTTTTTTATTTGGATAAAAATTTGAAATAAATTTTTGATATCACAGAAGGCAAAGAGTTAAGTATTTTATATAGTAGAATTTTAGTTTCGGGATATTGTTTTTGTATTTTTTTTACTAAAATATCAAATTCTTCTTTATATCGATACTTCACAGATACTTTTATAGAAAATAAAAGATCTTCTTTTGAAGAAGGGGAATCCGTGTTTAATATGTTTAAAAAATTATCAGGAACGAAATTTTTGTACGAATCATATCCTTTTTTCTTTCGTTCATAATAAAAACACTTCATTTTTTCTATGAAAAGAAATTTGATGAATTTGTTATCTTTTCTTGAAATAGAAGAATTAATCAATCGGTAATCCAGAAGAGCTTCTGAAAAATTATGAAATTTTTTGCCTTCAAGCATCAATCTTAAATATAAATCATAATCTTCACAATAAAATATGTTTTCTCTATATCTTACCTCTTTTTCATTACGAAACATGATAACAGGGTGGAACATAGAAATTTTTACAGGCATTTGTTTTTTTATTTCATGATCAGCTTCTAAAGCTGGAAGTTTTCCCGTAATTTCTCCTTTTTCATTAATAAAATTAATGGAACTACCGACCATAAAAATATCAGAATGTGATTCTAAAAAAGCAACCTGTTTCTCAAAACGGCTAGGGTGGGATATGTCATCAGCATCCATTCTTGCAATATATTTCCCTTTAGCTTCTTTTAAGCCTATGTTTAGGTTTTCTATAAAACCTTTCATTCGTTTATTTTCTGTTTTTTGGATAATCTTAATACGAGAGTCTTTCTCTGCATAATTTTTTAAAATTTCCAAAGAATTATCAGTAGAGCAGTCTTCAATAATAATGAATTCAAAATTTCGAAAACTTTGATTAAGAATAGATTTGATAGCTAAATCTAAATATTTTTCTGCATTATATACAGACATTATTACCGAAATCATTACTGAGTTTTCTTTATTAAATTCCATAAATAAAGTTTAAATAAAACAAATATAAGGCACCCACAAAGTTAATAAATTTATGAAATATAGCTGAAAACACTTAGCGGATTTAAGTAAGTCTTTTAAGTCAGAGAAAACAAACTGTACAAGGGTTGTTAGTCTTTTATTCTTAAGACTTTGGCAGGTACTCCTGCTACTATCGTATTGTCTGGAATATCTTTTGTTACTACACTTCCAGCTCCAACAGTGACATTGTTTCCTATTTTAATATCAGGTAGAATAGTTGCGCTCGCACCAATATGAACATGATTTCCTATTGTAGTTCGCCCCAAAAGGACAGCATTAGGAGATATTTCTGCAAAATCTCCTATTGTACAATCATGAGTAATGATAGAATTGTAGTAAATAATGGGTGCTTTACCTATGTTTACATCGTTAGAAATATTAGCTCCTGCGAGAATATTAGCTCCTTTTCCAATATTTATACCATATGAACCAATTTCTGCTTTTGAACTAATAGTAGAGACTATTTCACCACCGATAGAATGGAATTTTTCGAATAGTACTTGTCGGATTTTAGGATTCCCTATCCCAATAGTGAAACGATTATCAATATAATTAAAATAATGTTCAGCATCTGTGATGTTTTTGATAATGGGAAAACATCCAAAAAGCTTATTAGGAGATTCAGGGCTTACATCATCATAAAAATGAAGGTTTTCTAACTGGTCGTTTTGATGACAAATTTCTAGAATTTCTTTTGCAAATCCTTTCGCTCCAATAATTAACATTTTTTAGTTATTTTGAACTCTCAGTATTAGACGACAAATATAATCAATTTCTTCTTCTGTCAAATCAAAATACAGCGGAAGACAAAGCACTCTTCTCGAAATATCCTCTGTGATAGGGAATTCCACCTTTGGGAGGTATGGTAGAGAAGAGGCCAAACTCGGATAAAAATATCTTCGGGTAAAGATTTCATTAAGGTCCAGCTCTGCTTTGATTTTTAATAAAAGCTCCTCCGATTCTAGAACCACAGGATAGTAGGCGTAGTTTTGGTTTGCATCCTTATGCCAAGCTACTTTTCGTGCTTTTAGGTTTTTTAGATTTTTATCGTAACACTCGGATAATTTTTTGCGTTGGATGTGGATTGCTTCGGTGTGTTTTAGGTTTGCCAATCCCATAGCGGCATGAAACTCAGAGTTTTTACCATTAATTCCCAATTCCGAAAAAGAATCAAATCCAGCAATCCCAAAATTACGAATAGACGCCAGTTTTTTAAGCAAATCAGGATTTTGGGTAATAATCAGTCCGCCTTCCACAGAGTGATAGAGTTTAGTCGAATGCAGGGAACAAGTGGAGATATCGCCATATTCAAAAACAGATTTTCCGTTTACTTTTACTCCAAAAGCATGGGCCGCATCGTAGATTACTTTTAAATTATGTTTTTTAGCAATCTGCTCTATTTTAACCACATCACAAGGGTTTCCGTACACATGCGTAGCCAAGATAGCTTGGGTTTTCTCTGTGATGGCAGCTTCTATTTTGTCTGCATCTATGCATAGAGAATCAGGGCAAATATCCACAAATATCGGCGTACAGCCTTCCCACACAATAGAACTTGTGGTTGCCACAAACGAAAACGGCGTGGTTATAATCTCTCCCGTTATATACAAAGCCTTGATAGCCATTTGGATAGCCACAGTTCCATTGGTTACGAATAATAAATGCTGGACATCGAGGAATTCTTTCAGTTCCATTTCTAGCTGACTTGCCAAAGGTCCCATGTTGGTAAGCCATTGGCGGTTCCAGATTCCATCTATATATTTTAGATATTCCTCTTTTGGAGGGAGGAAAGGTTTAGTTACAGGTATCATTATCAAATATTTTTCACAATGTGTTCTTGTTTGTTGATTATCATAGAGTTAGCGGGAATATCTTTGTGAATAACACAACCCGCGCCGATGATTACATTATCACCGATGGTTACTCCTTTCAGCACGATTACATTACTCCCGAGCCAGCAGTTTTTCCCTATTTTGATGGGAGCAGAGTTGAATTTCTGATGTTCCACTCTAAATTCTGGAGAGGCGCTATACTGGTGGTTGTGGTCATATAGTTTCACGCCCTCACCAAAAAGCGTATTTTCTCCTATTTCTATTTTTTCTAAACAGTTGATAGAGCAGTAGTTATTCATAAAAACATTGTTGCCAATGTGTAGCTCTGCATCATTACTCACCAAAATATTACAATAGTTTCTTATGCTAAAACCACTTCCAATGCTTATTTTTTTAGCATTAGGATAAAAAGAAAAATTACAAAAATCACCAATTTTTAGATTTCCGCCTATGTTGCTGTTAGGACTGCTGCTTAACTTTTTTAAGCTACTTTTTTTAAGTAATTTTAAAATAATTTTGGATAGAAAATGCATTTTTGCTCTGTTATGAGACAAAGATATAACTTTTATGATAAAAATAATTACTTTTGTGTGAAAGAAAATAAGAAAAAATGTTGCCGTTAGTTACCATATCTATTCCGCTTTTTAAATGTGAGGAGTTTTTAGAAAAATGTCTGTTATCTGTTGTTAGTCAGACATATAAAAATTTAGAAGTCACCTTGATAGATGACAAAACTCCTGATAATTCTGTGCAGATAGCAGAAGATTTTATCCAAAAACACAATCTCCAAAACTGGAAAATATACCATTTGGAGGAGAATTCTGGGCTTTCTGTCGTGAGAAACAAGGGAATAGACACTGCGCAGGGAAAATATCTTTTTTTCCTAGATAGTGATGATATCATTACACCAGACTGCATAGCAACTCTCGTAGAAATAGCCGAAAGAACGCAGGCTGAGATGACCATATCGCAATTGGAGTGTGAAGAGCTGGAAACAGGCAAGAAATCCATAGCGATAAAAATAAATTCGGATAAGGATGTAATCGAAGGGAATGATAATATTTTGCGTGAATTTTCTAAGGGAAATCTGGTGACTTATGCGGTGAATAAGCTGTTTATAGTAGATTATTTACGCCAAAATAAATTGTATTTTGTGAAGGGACTTTTTGCTCAAGATGAGCTTTGGACTTTTCATTTAGTCTTGAAAATGAATAAAATAGCCCTACACAAAGGAATAACATACACTTATTTTCTACATGCTAAATCGGTGATTCATAACAGAACCAAACGAAATTTTGACAATTGGTTTACCATCGGTCAGCACATAGACCAAGAGCTGAGAAAACAAAAAGGTGAGAGGAGAAATTTAATCCTAAAATATCTCGTAGATTACGAAACGCTGACTCTACAGATGAACTGGAAAGCCCAGCAGAATGAGGAACTTTGGAAAGAAAGCCACCGTAATTATCAGACCTTGTCTTCCTTGGGAATTATGGATTATTTTTCATCTGAATTTTCAAAAGAAACCAAGAAAAAAGCCATAAAATTAGCCCTGCCTACTTCATTGGCAATGTGGCTGTTTAAAAAA
>JABCOA020000164.1 GCA_013333875.2 Flavobacteriaceae bacterium
ATTGGATAATTTCCAGCAGAGAGAAACAGCAAAAAGTTTAAGCAAATTGATATAAATACTGAAAAAAACATCTATTTTGGGTGTTTTTTAATTATCATAAATCAATGCAAACCCTATACAAGAGGTTTTATCTTTGTTCCATTAAAAATTAAGATAATGGAAAATTATAAAACACCAGAACAGACAAAGATAGGGCATGTACATTTAAAAGTATCTAATTTGGATAAGGCATTGAGCTTTTATCGAGATTTATTAGGGCTGGAAGTAACTCAGTATTTTGGAGAAGATGCTGTGTTTTTATCTGCAGGGGGCTATCACCATCACATAGCATTGAACACTTGGTATTCTAAAGATGCACCGAAAGCAACTCCAAACACCGTGGGGCTGTATCATGTAGCATTTCTTTATCCTACAAGAAGGGATTTAGCATTGATTGTCAAAAGATTGAAGGATAATGGTTATCCAATTATTGGAGGAACATATCATGGGGTTTCTGAGGCGATATATCTTACAGATCCTGATGGGAATGGAGTAGAACTCTATTGGGACAGACCAAAAGAACAATGGCCGAGGGCAGAAAATGGCAACCTTATGATGTATAATGGATTCTTGGATATAGAAATGTTATTAAAAGAAATCTAATAAAAATGAGTAAAAAAATAAAAGGCTGTTTTTATAATACAGCCTTTTATTGTTTAATTACCTGAATGATTTTCTGCGTGTTGTTACTCAGCACATACCTCATTAGGTATTTCCCTTGTTTCAGCCTGTCTACTCTTATTTCTGAGTAGTTAGCGTTGATTTGGACATCTGCAACTACATTTCCTAAAATAGAGTAAAATGTAGCAGATTTTATTTTTACATTAGGGTCAGAAGTTTTTAGGTATAAAAAATCCTTCGTAGGGTTCGGGTAGGCGATAAGTTCCTTATCATTTGCTGTTTGTGATGATTTTCCTGTTTGAAAACTCTGAGCCTCCATCTGCCCAAGACCTATAATACTGAAAAAAAACAAAAATAAAAATTTCCTCATACTTCCAAAATCAATTTTTTATTTCTACAAAAATAATCAAAAAATACTAAAAACAAAAAATAATTAAAAATAAATTTCAACTATAAATTTACAAAAACCATTCCAAAAAATAAGAGGTATTAAATTAAAAATATTACTTTTGTTTCATGATTTTACGAGGAGACAATTTGATAAAAGAATACGGCCCTAAAAAAGTAGTAAAAGGGGTAAGTTTAGAAGTGAAAAAAGGCGAAATAGTAGGGCTTCTAGGTCCGAATGGAGCTGGAAAAACCACCACTTTCTACATGATAGTAGGGCTGGTAAAACCTACTTCTGGCGAGATAACCTTGGATGGAAAGGACATCACGCAGGATGCGATGTATAAAAGAGCACAGAAAGGAGTGGGGTATTTGGCGCAGGAGGCTTCTATTTTTAGAAAATTGTCAGTAGAAGATAATATTTTATCGGTTTTACAATTGACCAATAAATCAGCAAGTGAGCAAAAAAAAAGATTGGAAGAGCTTTTGGATGAATTTTCCTTGCAGCATGTGCGTAGAAATAGGGGGGACCTACTCTCTGGTGGAGAGAGAAGAAGAACGGAAATCGCCCGATGTCTGGCAACAGATCCAGATTTTATCCTTTTGGATGAGCCTTTTGCGGGGGTAGACCCTATCGCGGTGGAGGATATTCAGAAAATCATCCGTTCCCTTGTAAAGAAGGACATAGGGGTGCTTATTACTGACCACAATGTCCAGCAGACCCTTGCGATTACTAATAAAACATACATCATGTTTGAAGGAAAAATCTTGAAAGAGGGCATTCCGGAAGATTTAGCGAATGACCCGCAGGTAAGACAGGCTTATCTTGGAGAGAATTTCCGTTTTGAAAAAATCTAACGAAAAAATTAATATGAAAATAATTACTTCTCCAGCTAAATTGATGAAAGTTGGGGTTTCTTCGGAATTTATAAAGCCTACCGAGCCTCAGTTTATAGAGGATTCGGCTTTTATTCAGTCTTATTTAAAGGAAAAAACGCCCCATTTCTTGGCGGAACTTATGGAGCTTTCTCCAAAATTAGCCGATGAAAACTGGGAAAGAAATCAAAACTGGAAAAAAAATCCATCTGAAAATGAGTCCGCACCAGCCATGTTGGCTTTTACGGGGGAGGTTTATCGTGGGTTGGATGCGCTGAGTTTGGATAAAAAGGCGATTGATTATCTGCAGGAACATTACAGAATGCTTTCGGGGCTGTATGGACTGTTGAAGCCTTCTGACCGCATTATGCTGTATCGACTAGAAATGGGACGAAAATTTCAGTTTGATAAGTATAAAAATTTATATGAATTTTGGTCGGACAAGATTACGGAACAGCTTAATTCTGAGCTAAATGAAGGCGAACTTCTGCTCAATTTAGCGAGTAATGAATATTTTAAAGTAGTAAATCGTAAAAAACTCCACGCCCAAGTGGTTGATTTTGACTTTTATGAAATGAAATCAGGGAAGCCCAAAACCATAGTAGTTTATACCAAACACGCCAGAGGTCTGGTGGTGCGCTTCTGTGCAGAAAATAATGTTCGTTCCTTGGAAGAGCTGAAAGCCTTTGGCGAAGA
>JABCOA020000165.1 GCA_013333875.2 Flavobacteriaceae bacterium
GAGAAAACTTGGTGGATTCCAAAGGTGCAGCTTTCTACTTCGTTGTCCTACTTTGGGCTTTATGGCGACCATATTCAGACTTCTAACGATGTGGTTCCTCATTTGGTGAAAAAATTGGATATTCATACCAAGCCGCTTAGTCTTTTCCCGATGTTTAATGCTGGAATAGGCTTTAAATGGAGTCTTTTCGATGGGAATACAGGAAAACGAGAAGCTGAAAAGAGCAAGATAGACAAAATGGTTTTGGAGAACAAAAAAGCAGATGCCCAGAGAAAGCTGCAGCTAAATCTTGTGAATAATCAGACCAATTATGACATTGCTTTGGCTCAGATAGAATTAAAGGATAAAGCTCGTAAAATTGCTAAAAATGCATTAGACCAAGTGGAAAAAGAATTCCGCTACGGCGTGAAAAAATCTATGGATCTAATAGATGCTGAAAACGATTTGGAAAAGGCTGAATTAGAATACAAAACAGCTGTGTTTAACCAAAGAAGAGCAGCGATAGAGCTGATGAAATCCACACAGAATTTAGATGTAGAAAAATTTTAATAACAAACAAACTGAATAATTTTAACAACCAAATAAAATCAACAAAGAAATGAAACTAAACGATATAAAAATTAAAAATAATGCTGTAAAATCTGCTCTTTTATTGACTGCATTTGCAATGGTTTCTTGTAACAGCGAAAAACAGGAAAACGCAGTAGAAGGAAAAGTAAAAAAAGAAGTGATTTCTTTCGCTCCGAAAATCACAGGGAGAATTTTGGAAATCTATGTAGAAGAAGGGCAGACAGTAAAAGCAGGAGATACACTCGCGAAGATAGATGCGCCGGAGATTTCGGCTAAAATAGCTCAGGCACAGGGAGCGACTCATGCAGCGACTGCACAAGCCGAGATGGCAAGAAATGGCGCTACGGCAAACCAATTAAGCCAGCTAAGAGCCAAAGAAAGGGGACTTCGTGAGCAGTATGAATATGCACAAAAATCATACAATAGAGCTACTAATATGTTCAAAGACAGTCTGATGTCGCCACAGGCATACGATGAAGTTATCGCTAAATATCAAGGTGCAAAAGCGCAATATGACGCGGTAATCGCGGAGCTGAGAGATGTGGAAAACGGAACTCGTTATGAGAGAATCAGTATGGCAGCTGGACAGGCTGAGCAGGCAGCAGGAGCTCTACAAGAGGCAAAAGTAGCCTATTCTGAGCGATATGTGATTGCTACCAGCGATATGGAAATAGAATCTATCACGCTTCACAAAGGTGAGCTGGCGACTGCTGGATTTGCGCTGTTCAATGGATATCTGCCAGAGAGCACTTATTTCAGGTTTACTGTTCCAGAAGGGCAGATTGCAAAATACCAAAAAGGGCAGACTGTAAATATGGAAGTAGTGTATAACAAAGCTGCTGTTTCAGGGAAGATAATGACGATAAAACAATTGACCAAATATGCCGATGTGACCACTGCTTTCCCAGATTATAAAATGCAGGAAGCTGTTTATGAAATAAAAGTAAAACCACAGGATATTCAGCAGACAAAAAATATCTTGGTAAATTCTAATGTAATCCTAAAATAATGAAAAAGTTTATTCACTTACTAAAGCGTGAGTTCAAAATATTCTTGGCTAATGATACTTTGCGAAGTGTATTTATTCTTGGGCCTATAGTTTACGGACTGCTCATTGGGTTTACTTACAAAGAAGGAAAAGTGGACAATCTCCCAGTGATAGTCATAGACCAAGACCACACACCCACATCCTCCACAGTGGTGGATATGCTGGGAGACAATAAAACGATAAAAGTTCTCCACTATGCCCAAGAGCCGCTAAGACTGGAAGATGAAGTCATCAAAACCAAAGCTGCCGCAGTGGTGAAAATCCCTGAAAACTTTGAGAAAGATATATTGCTGAGAAAATATCCTGAAATAAATGTTTATGTAAATACAGGAAATGTTCTTACTGCGAATTTCTCCTCTAAAGCGATTCAGGTGACACTCGGGACGCTGTCTGCAGGAATGGAAATGAAAACCCTCCAAAAGAGAGGTGCCAATGCAGAACAGGCAAAGATGCAGTACGAACCTTTCAAGGCGAACTACATCACGATGTTTAATACCACTTCCAACTATCTTATCTTCATGTGGCCTGCCATGATGGGCGTGGTTTTTCAGCAGGTGGTGCTGCTTGCTATGGCGGTAAGTTTCGCTTCAGATTTCCGCAGAAAATCTTTCTTGGAGAATTATAAAGGAACTTCCGCTTTTGTAATGCTCATCATGAAATGCCTTCCTATTTGGATAATTTCCGTGGTAAATATCCTTATACTTTCGGTGATGGGCTGGTATTTTAAGATACCTGTTTTAGAAAATATATTTGGATTTGCGATTCTTGCTACGGTTTTCATCATGACCTGCACATTTTTGGGCGCACTTTTCAGTGTTCTCTTACCAAATGCCTTGAAAGCAACGCAGTTTCTGATGATTATCGCTTCGCCGGCGTTCATCATCGGTGGATTTACTTGGCCAAGCAGTGCGATGCCCACAGCGATACAATATTTGGCGAATATCATTCCGCTGACGCCATTTTTGGAAGCCTTTAAGATTATCCTTATCCAAAAGGGAAGTTTTGAGCTGACTTATCCATATCTTCAGCATTTGCTGATTTTGATGGCGGTTTATTTTGTGCTGTGTGTTTTGGCTTTAAAATTAAAAGTAAGAAAGCTTTCGCCAGTAGAAAAAGAAGAGGAAGAAGAAAATTTTTAAACCTAAAAAAATAGACAAAATGAAGAGGGTTAAGTGGTTGTTATATGTTTAGTTTGTTTGTTTGAATGCCTTGGCTGAAAAAGTCAAGGCATTTTTTAGTAAATTGCACCAAAATTTCAGCAATGATATTAGATTATCTCAGTCAGCATGTGACGATTAACGAGACGATTAAGGCTTTTTTTGAAAAAGAGTGTATCAGAGAATTTTACGAAGAAGGCAGCGAAATAAGCGGCTGCGGGCAGTTTAACCGAAAGATATATTTCGTGGAGGAAGGTCTTACGCGGACTTTTTACTATGAAAAAGGCAAAGATATCACGAGTAATTTCTACACCGAGGGCAAAATCATGGCGCAGATAGACACCATCTACAACGGCGAACCCTCGCGCTACGGCATACAGGCGATAGAGAAAAGCATCATCGTTTCCTGTGAATACCACAAGCTGGAAGCCACACTGAATGTTTCTAAGGAATATTCCGAGTTTAGCAGATTCGTTCTGGGAAAACTAATGACGCAGATGCTGGAGCGGATAGCCTCCCTGCAATACATGACCGCAAAAGAGAAATACAACCACCTGATGGAGAAAAATCCCAGCATTATACTAAGGGCGCCCCTCGGCATGGTGGCTTCCTACCTTGGGATTACGCAGGAAACACTGAGCAGAATAAGAAGTAACAGCTGATAGATGTTTTAATAGTATAAATGATAATAAACAAGAGGCACGAATAATATCGTGCCTCTTGCTTTTTTAACTCCTAAACGGTGCGATTGATACTTTTTATGAAGTTTGATTTTGAATTTAAAATCAGTTTCAATTCCTTAACTGGTGCAATTAATATTCTGATGGAATTATTTAATCTTAGCATGGAAGGGTAGTTTCAATTCCTTAAATAGTGCGATTAATATTTAAATTTTTAACATCATGGAAAAAGTTTTTAAAAGTTTCAATTCCTTAACTGGTGCGATTAATATATACATCATTACAGAAAGTTTGCACACTCTTCTAGGTTTCAATTCCTTAACTGGTGTGATTAATATTGCTGAAAAATATCTTAAAAAAGGAGATTTAATTTCGTTTCAATTCCTTAACTAGTGCTATTAATATCTATATACAGGGATTAAATGCAAACCTGATGAATGTTTCAATTCCTTAACTGGTGGGATTAATATTTAGGGATTTACTTTATTGCAATGGGGAATAACATTGTTTCAATTCCTTAACTGGTGCGATTAATATTATACACATCGTTTGATAGACCTAATCATTTTACAGTTTCAATTCCTTAACTGGTACGATTAATATAACCTCTAAACAAAAATATTATGAATTTTAGAGTTGTTTCAATTCCTTAACTGGTGCGATTAATATTAAAAACCAGTTAGAAGTCTTAACCATGTTAAACAAGTTTCAATTCCTTAAATGGTGCGATTAATATTGATTATTTTGATTACATTGGAAAAGTCGAATTGCGGTTTCAATTCCTTAAATGGTGCGATTAATATTATATTATAGAAAAAAAAATTTCTGATGTTTTAAAAGTTTCAATTCCTTAAATGGTGCGATTAATATGAGCATCTTTGTCGAATAAACGAAGGCCGTGAGTTGGTTTCAATTCCTTAAATGGTGCGATTAATATTCGGAAGCCAGATGGGATAATCACTACGAGGATTTGGGTTTCAATTCCTTAAATGGTGCGATTAATATAGGTTGCAAATTTAGATAAAAACATTCAATAAACCCAATAAAATGGTGGAAATTTGTGCGTTTTTTCGTGCAAAAGTCGTCGATGTCAAAAACCAGAAAAAACCCGGGAGATCGACAACCTTGCAACATGTTGGTTATCAATGATTTGGTTCGGAAGTGAGTCAAACTCTGTGTTTCAACAGCTCAAAAATACAGAGACCGACGACAGAAGGACTTATAAAATGTTATCCATAGTGTCCACATTTTTGCCTTTTATACTTTCTTTCATTTTCTGTAATTTCTTTTGTATTCGTATTCATACCGATGATTGGTATAAGTATCACATTCATACTCTAAATGAATGATATAGCGCTTGAATCTTGGTTTTAAATATTCCTAAAAGGGCAAATATGATTGTTTTATGTTTCATTTTCTAGGGTATAAGCATACTTTATAAAAGTTTCTTTTATTGTAGATTTTTTATGTAATCACACTTTTCCATTTTTCAGGGTCTTTGTTTTCAGGTAAATACTGTTCTTTGATAGTGTCTAATAGCCAGCGGTCTTCTACAAGTTTGTATTTGTACTCACGCTTGTAATTCATTCCTGCATAGACTCTATCGGTAAAGATAGAGGCTTTTTTACCCGTGATTTGTACCTCGGTAATGCTTTCTTTAGAAGGGTCGTAGTTAGGAGGAAAGATGTGGCTGGTGTACTGAGCGCCGCCGTTTTTGCGTTCGCGTTCGGTGATGTATTCCTCATAAATAGGGATACGAAGCTCGGTTTGCTTGTCGCAAAAGTCTTCCCAAGAGAGGGTTTTCTTTTTCTCCACTTCTTCTTCATCAAGTCTGTTGGCTTGAGTTTCCCAGTCGTACATCGCTTGTAAGAAAGCCGTGAAACGCTGGCGTAGGGTTTGTTCTGTTTCTGTCATTTAGGTGAATTTTAGGGTTTCTCGTTCTTTTTTAGGAACTTTAGCAAGTACTTGGTCGTAAGAGTGCTGTATCATTTCTTTGATAAGGGTAGGGGGTAAGCCTTCTAAAAGCACAGTATTCCAATGTTTTTTGTTCAGGTGATAGCCTGCGATGATTTGCTCAGGATAATGTTCGCGGAGTTCTATGGCGCGCTCGGGGTTGCATTTGAGGCTCACCCGCAAAGGTACTGATTCTAAATTTGTAAGCATAAAAATGCGATTACAAATCCGAAAAACTAAAACATCCTCGCCAAAAGGCATATCTTCAGTAACATAGGGCAAGGAAAGGCAATACTCTCTGAGTTCTTCTAAGTTCATTAGTGGCTGTTTTTTTAGATTTAATTGAAATAAAAACTATTTAGTCAATGCTTTTTCTACGATTTCTATCAATTCTTCTGGGGTCATTAGCGTATTGAGATAGTCTTCCAAAGTTCCCATGTTATCTATTTCTCTGAAAAATACCTCGTGGTCGGTTCCAAAAAGGGTAGGGTTTTCGGGATTGGGGTCGCTAAGGGCTATGTATATATGGTCAGGATAACTATATGTATAGAAAAGCTCTATGAAATCAGGAGTTTTGTCGCCTGTAACTTTTGTAATTTCTGTAAGGTCTGTAAATTCCTCATCAGAGAAATCGTCATACCATTCTTCATAGTCATCGGAGCCTTCTTTGAAAGGGGTAAAGAGGCTGGCTGTCCAAAAGTGTTGCCCGTAAGGTTCTTCTGTAAGTTGATAGAACTGAGCAATCATTTGGTCATAGAAAGCCTTTTTATCGGTTTTGTAAAGCTCCATATGAGCATCTACCCACTCGCCCAAACCATAGATAGGCTCTTTTTCATCGGCTCTTGCCCATGGAGTCTCTTTGGGCTTTTCATAGAGTACAGTATTAAAGGTAATTGCTAATAGGTCATCAGCAAGGGAAGTTCCTTTCACTTGGCTGATGTCGCCTCCAAGAGCTTGGATTCTGTTAAGAATTTCTTGTTTCATATGATTTAGATATTTGATATTAAATGTATTTTGTTCAAAAATAGTTATAAATTTTTATTTTGTTTTAATAGAGAGGAGTTTTAATGGAGAGTTTTTTATAATTTATTTAACTGTGTATTTATTTCTTGAAATATATTAGGAAATAACACAAAAAATGTTAAATTTGTGAAATAAATGTTAAAAAAATGAAGTTTAAGCTGGTGTTAAGGCAGAAAAGAGGGGATAAAATACCTTTTAATTATCAATATCCTTTGTCTTCTGCGATTTATAAATTTATTAAGCAGGCAGATCAGGAATATGCAGAACAATTACATCAAAAAGGATTTGGTAAGGGTTTTAAGTTCTTTACATTTTCGGATTTGAATTTTAAAGAAGTTAATACGGATAAGGAGGGTTTTGTGATTTCGGATGGTGAGATTTTGCTTCTTTATGTAGATATTTATTTACCTAAAACAACTCAATCTTTGATAAAAGGAATTTTTGAGAATAAAGAATTGACAATAGCCAATTTATATCATAAAACAGATTTTAGCATTATTTCTGTGGAAATAATGGAAGATAGACTACAGCATGTAGGGGCTGAAGAAATAGTAAAAGTAGAAGTGAAGCCTACATCTCCTATCGTGATAGGTAGGAAAAATGTGAGGGGTAATTATGACTATTTATTACCTATGGATGATGATTTTAAAACTTTTATGCTTAAAAATTGGGAGGAAAAACTTAGGGTTTTTAATGATAATATTGATAACAGCATTAGAAGTGTGGAAATAAAAAATGCAGATAATGTAAAAACTAGGTTGGTTGTCTTAAAAGCTGATACTTTACAAGAAACAAGGATAAAAGGATCTAAAAACTATACTATAGAGCTTATAGGAAAAAAGAAAGAAATAGAGCTTTTGATGGCGGGTGGCTTAGGACTTCATAATGCACAAGGAATGGGAAGTGTAAAGATAATAGAATAATAAACAGTTATGAAATATATTTTAAAAATAGACATTTCTGGAATACAAAAGTTTATTTTTGATATTCCATCAAAAAATGCAGCAAAACAACTGAAAGCAAGGTCTTTTTATGTGTATTCACTGACGCATATTGTTTTCCAGATGCTAAAGGCAAAAATAGGCACAGATAAGGTTACTGAGATTTATAATGGAGGAGGAAACCTATTTGTTTATGTAGAAAGTAATCAAGAGGTTTTAGAAGAGTTTAGAAAGGAACTTGAACAGCAGGATTTTCAAGGTGTATTATTCCCTTTTGTGAGCTTTGTAGAGGTGAAAGGGAATTTCAAAGAAGATATGCAAAATCTTAGCAGGGAGGTTTTGAAAGTAAAACTACAGAGAAAATTTGATCTTAAAGAATTCGAGCAGATAAAACCGATTGACTGGGCAGATTTTACTAAAAATCTAGTGAAAAATAATGGTTTTGTGGTAGAAAAAGGACAAGCATCGGGCGGTCAAATTTATTTACAAGATTATGTGATAGCATTTAAAGGAAATAATTTTGAGAATAATGTACTAAATAAACTTCCAGTAGATAGAGATGGCAGTATCACGGAGCTTTTGAGTATATCAAAGAATGTATCTGAAGAAGCAGATGAAAAAATAGCAGCTCTAAAAATGGATGTGGATAATCTGGGGCTTTTATTCCGTAATAAAGAAGAGCAGGAATATCGAGAAATTAGCCAAAAGATGGAGAGGTTCTTTTCTAAAGACTTATATCAGAAAGTTTTAAAATCGAGAATTGAAAAGCAAGAGTTATACCCTGTTTTCGCTGGTGGAGATGATTTGTTCCTTATAGGCAGTTGGGACAAAATAATAGAAATAGCAGCGGAGATTAATGAAGCGTTTAGAGTGTTCCAAAAAGAGCTAAACCTAGAAAAACCACTTACTCTTTCGGCTGGGATAGTATTAGGCAATCCTAAATATCCACTTATTCGTTTGGCAGAAGAGGCAGAGAAGGCCTTGGATTTAGCTAAAAACTATAGAGAAGATAAAAACAGTGTTTGTGTTTTTGGAGAACCTATGGGCTGGGAAGAGATGGCACAGTGTGTGGGTATAAAAAATAAATTATTGGATTTGGTAGTAAATAAGGGAGAGTCCAGATCATTACTACAAAGAATAAAATCTTCTGATTTAGGTTTTCGTAGTGTTCAAGATAAGATGATGGATACCAACAAAATAGATTTGCCAAAAGTCTATCGTCTAAAATATTATCTAAGAAATGCTAAAACAGAAGAAAATAGAAAAATACTTACAGAGATTTTTGACACTTATGCGGAAGATTTATTAAGTGATTTTTTACATGAGGGAACAAAAAGTAATCCTGCTAAATATGTGGTAGCAGCACGATTGACAGAATTATTAACAAAAAATAAATCAAAATAATTATGTATAAAGAAAGACCAAGACAAGAAAGTGAGGGAAAAAAAGATATTCAGAAAGAATATTTTTCGCAAACTTATGCACATTTACTAAATCTGTTCGCAGATGGAGTCCCTTTAGATAAGGTGTATGATAATATAGCGGTTTTTATAGAAAAAAATCACAAAATGATTACAACAACGCAGCTGAGAAATATATATTCAAGGGTTGTAGATGCAGATAGTGTACAAGAAGTAAAAATGCTTCGTCCTAATCTGGTCTATATAGCTGCAAGACAGGGTAAAGATGTAGAGCCTATTATTGATTTTTTTAATCAATTAATAAAGGGAATCAATGATGAAGAACAGTTAAAATCATTCAAAAAAGTAATGGAGTCTGTAGTAGCATACCACAAATTTTATACGAGTCAAACAACAAAAAAATAAAATAATGAAACTAATTAAAAAACATTTTTTCAGAGGAACGATAGAATTAAAAACAGGATTACATATAGGAGGCGCAAAATCAAGTTTGGATATTGGAGGTCTGGATAGTCCTGTGATAAAAACTGCGAAAGGAGTTCCTTATATACCAGGTAGTTCCCTAAAAGGGAAAATACGCTCTCTATTGGCAATGCAAGAAGGCGCAAAAGAAATAGGAGAAGAATCAGATAAGTTGTTGAGGTTATTTGGTTGTTCAGACTCAGGAAAGGAACAGAAAACGCGTCTTATTTTCAGAGATGCTTTATTGGATATTGATAAATTTGAAGAGAAGTTCAAAAATTCTGAACTATTAGCAACTAAATACACAGAGGAGAAATTTGAAAACACTATAGACAGACTATCTGGAAAAACTAAAGGAGGACTTCGTTCTATAGAAAGAGTTCCAGCAGGAGCAGTTTTTAATTTTGAAATAGTTTTGGATGAGTACGATAGTGACAATATAGAAGAAAACAAAAAAATAATGCAAGAAGCTTTCCGACTTCTTGAAAATGATTACATAGGAGGTAGCGGAACGAGAGGATATGGACATGTAGGTATAGTAATAGATAAAGAGGAAGAACTAAAAATAGGCTAACCAATGAAAGCAGTGCATCTAAAACTTCCTCCAAATGCCAAATTTCATTTGGGAGAATATACAGAAGATAAGGCAACTGTGCTTTATAATACATCACAAATCATCCATTCAGATGTACTTTTTGGGGCATTTATATCGGCTTTATCACAGGTTAGTTTGGAAAAGGTAGAGGTTTTTAAAGAGTATTTTGAGAGTGGTAAATTGGCTTTTTCATCGGCTTTTTATGTGCTAAATATAAAAGGAAAAGAGGAGCAGGTCTATTTACTTCCGAAGCCTATCAGTCTTAATCTTTTTCAGTCAGCAGATGTGGAACGATTTCAAGTAAAGAAATTTAAAAAGATAGAATTTATATCAAAAGGCATCTGGGAGAAAGGAGTCAGTCCAGAGAAATGGTTTGATTCTGATGGGGAATGTGTGATGCCTAATAGCAAAACTGTATGTCTCCGCTCCGAAATAGGAAATAAAAAGTTTGATCTATTCCAAGAAAGTGATGAGGAAAAGGTAAATCTTACTCCACTAGGAGAGGATAATGAACTCTATACAAGAACTAATTTGGAAATTTTAGGGACAGATAGAGTGAAGGTGGATTTCTATTTTTTGATGCAGGAAGAGAATCTGCCAAAGGAGGATAGTGATTTAGTAAAAAATATTTGGAAACAGGTAACTCTCAATGGGATAGGAGGAGAGCGTTCTACAGGCTGTGGAGCAGTGGAAGGTATTGAATATAAAGATTTTAGTATAAATGTTCAAGAAAAATCTGATAAGAATGTTTTATTAGGACTAGCTTTCCCAGAAAGTCTAGATGGATATCTCTACTATCAGACCAAAGTAAGAGGAGGGATGAACTACGGAGAGAAAAAGAAGATAAAATTACTGATGTCAATACAAGAAGGAGCTGTAATTTCTAAGCAGGAAAAAGCTCGAATTGTAGATTTGAGTCAGGGGAATAAAAAATATTGTAAATATAGTAGTAATCTAGTATTACCATTTCATAAAAACCATGATTTGTAAAAATGAAATCACAATATAGAATAAAATTGACCACGCTTACGCCTGTATGTATAGGTGATGGAAAGACAATCAATCCAGTCACAGATTACATATCTGATAGAAATCAGGTACACTATCTAAATAAGGAAAAAATAGCAGAAAGACTGGCAGGAGATGATGAGTTGATGGATAGATATATGAGTGGGATAATCAGCAATATGAATAATAATAGAACAGAATTTGATCTAAAAGATTTTTTAGAAAAAGTTCTGAAATTATCTCTACACGATTATGCCCTTTATTCCGTAGAAGGAAAAAATACAAAGGAACTCAATACCATTATAAAAAATCCAGATAGAAGCCCTTATATACCAGGCAGCACACTAAAAGGAGCGATAAAAACAGCATTTCTTTATGAGTGGCTCTTGGATAAAAATAATGGATGGTGTAAAAGATATTTCCAAAATATGAACGATAAGGATAAGGAAAGGGAATTAAAAAGAGAGTTGGAAGCGGAATTTGATTCTTATCAGTTAGGCATTCATGATAGTAGCATGTTTGATTTTGAAAAAAACTGTAAAGTTATAGAAAACAAAAGAATTTCTATAAAAACAGGAGCTCTTACAATACCGCAGAGCTGGGAATGTATTTCAGAGAATAAAACATGTGAGACTCAGATTTGGGAGATGAGAAAGGGCGATAAAATTTATTCTTGGGAAGATATATGCAGGGTGGTAAATAGATATACCCAGCATCAGAACATTAGGGAGATAGAATTGCTAGAGGATATAAGTGAAAATGGTAATATAAAATACAAAGATGAAAGAATAAAAGACTCTTTGATTAAATTTTATGAAGAAATGGATGCTGAAATAGAGGATAATCCCAACTGTATCTTCATGAGAATAGGCAGCGGAAAAGGGTATTTCTATAATTCTGTGGCACAGGCACTATATTTAGCAGATAGCTCTAGTGATAAGGGTGATTTTCTAAAACTATTGAAAAAAAGTGGCTATGGCAAAATATACGACAGAAAAATAAAAAGAATGAAAGAATATGATCTAAACCCTGATGAATTCCCTATCACTCGGTTTATAGAATTGTCGGATAATCAGCCTCTGGGTTGGGTAAAATTAGAATTAAAATAATAAATAAATGGATAAAAATATAATAATAGTTCTGGTAAGTCAGCAGACCATACAGAATGTACTTTTCATAAAAGAATTTGTGAAAAGTAATGATGATCATATTCTTTTGATTTCTACCAAAGGGATGAAAGAAAAAGAAGAATGGATAAAAAACTCTCTAAATATTCAGAATAAATATCATAGCATTATAGTTGATGAGTATGATAATAAGGATATTTTGCAAAAGCTCAAAGAATTCGATATTCACGAGTATAAAAATAAATATATCAATATCACAGGAGGGACAAAGCTAATGTCCATAGAGACTTATGATTTCTTTAAATCTATTGAGAATTGCCATATTTACTACATTACACGAGGGAATGAATACAAAAAGATTTTTCCTATAGAAGAAGAAAATACATATAATTTTAAATGCTCTGTAAGCATAAAAGAGTATTTCAAAGCTTATGGTTTTGAAAGTAAAGAATCTGGACTTTTAGAAATTGATAAAGAATACACCTATGATTTCTTGGAAAAATTCTTGGAAAATGACAGATATCATATCATACAAGAGTTACAAAGAAAAAGAGGAGTGAATAATTTGAAGAAGGTAAACATTAGTGAAGTGAATGGTTTGGGTAAGTTTTTGTCAGATATAGCCTTTCCTCTAAAAAATGAAGGCATAATTTCAAAAAAAGAAATAGAATACCTTACTGGAGGCTGGTTTGAGGAGTATGTTTATTATACTTTGAAAGATGCCAATATAGTTCAAGATACAGATATATTATGCGGTGTTAGCAAAAAAAATGGTCAGTCAGATAATGAATTTGACATCGTTATCTTAAAAGAAAACCAACTGCATATCATAGAATGCAAAACCTATATATGTAATAATGATAAATCATCACTACCATTGGATACTATTTATAAATTGGATAGTATACAGAAGGAATTAGGGCTCTTTGCAAAACCATATATCATAACCCTTAATAAAGCCCATGAAATAAAAGAAGCTCATAAAAAAAGAGCAGGGCAGTATGGTATAAAAATTCTTACGATAGAAAATATAGTAGAAGGTAATTTAATAAACAATATATTTCCTAATGCTCCTCAATCTCTCTAATCATCCCTACAGCACTTGGCAAAAAGAGCAATGCCAAGCTGCCAAAGAACTCTTTGGTGGAGTGGCAGATATGCCATTCCCCAATGTAGATCCCTATGCAGATGAAACCGAAATAATGGAGATAGCAGAAACCTATTTCCAGAAGATACAGACAGAGTATAGCGCAGAGATAGCGGCTGTGCATCTGATGGGAGAACTGTGTTTCTGCTTTGCGCTGGCCAGATTATTACAGAGCATAGGTATAAAGGTAGTAGCCTCTACCACAGAGAGAAAAGTAATAGAGCAGGAAGAGGGTCAGAAAACGGTAGTTTTCCACTTCATAAGGTTTAGGGAATATGCATCTCTGTAAAGCCGAATCTATATTAATCGCACCATTTAAGGAATTGAAACACTTGCTTCAGAAATAAAGTATCGACTATTCTAGTATCAATTGCACCATTTAAGGAATAGAAGTTTGTGTATTTGTTTCATTTTTTTTCTGTTTTTTTAAATATCATTTATACTATTTAAAGAAATGAAAACTACCTACTATATATTCAGCCCTGGAAGGATATCAAGAAAAGATAATTCTATCTTTTTTAGTAGAGTAGATGAAGAAACCAAGGAAGAAAAAACAAGATTTCTTCCTATAGAAAATACTAGAAATTTGTATTGTTTCGGACATCTGGACATCAATTCAGAATTGCTTACCTATTTGGGTAAAAAAGGGATTAGTTTTCATTTCTTTGATTTTTATGAACACTATTCAGGGAGTTTCCTTCCTCCTAAAGATATACTCAGTGGGAGCTGTATTATCCAGCAGGCATTATTCTATCAAGATGAAAAACAGAGGCTTTGGCTCGCTAAAAGGTTTGTAATGGGAGCAGCCAAGAATATGTATAAAAACCTAAAATACTACCTTCGCAGAGGGAAGGATTTGGCTGAAAATATATCCAAAATAGAAAATCTATATTCCAAGATAAAACTAGCCACACATGTACAGGAATTACTAGGACTGGAGGGAAATATTAGAATAGTTTATTATCAGGCTTTTAATGAAATTTTGACAGATTTCACTCTGCAACAACGAATAAAAAATCCTCCAAAAGACGAAATAAACTCTCTAATCTCTTTTCTTAATATGATATGCTATACACTCTGTCTGGATATGCTGTATCAAACTCCACTCAATACCACTATCGGCTATCTACACGAGCCTGGTGAGAGGCGGCATTCTTTGGCTTTAGATATTGCTGAGATTTTTAAACCTATCATTGTAGATAGACTGATATTTACACTGATAAATAAAAAAATGATACAGAAAGATGATTTCCAGATTCAGGAAAATAGGATTTTGATAAAAAATAAAGCCAAGAAAAAAATCATAAAATTCTGGGATGAAAAACTCAAAGAAACCTTTTTCCATAGAGAGCTCAATCAGTATATTTCCTATAAAACTCTAGTACTGAAAGAATGCCATAAAATCCAAAAACACATCAAAAAAGAAGAACCATACAAACCCTTTGAGGCTTGGTGGTAAATCATAAAACCAATACTTATGCATATTATCCTAATGTATGACATTTCTGGGAAAGGCGTAGTAAAGATGCTAAAACTCTGCCGACAATATCTGAACTGGATACAGAATAGTGTTTTCGAGGGAGAAATCACAGAAAAACAACTTGCGGATTTACTAGCGCAGGCGAATAAAATCATCAATCACGAAAAAGACAGCCTCATTATCTTTAAGATAAGGGACGAGAAGTGGCTCTACAAGGAGATTGTAGGCAAAAATATAGACACTATGGAGAACATTTTATAAGTCCTTCTGTCGTCGGTCTCTGTATTTTTGAGGTGCTGAAACACAGAGTTTGACTTGCTTCTGAACCAAATCACTGATAACCAATGTATTGCAAGGTTGTCGATCTCCCATGTTTTTTCGGGTTTTTGACATCGACGACTTTTGCACGAAAAAAACGCACAAATTTTCACCATTTTATTGGGTTTATTGAATGTTTTTACCTAAATTTGCTACCTATATTAATCGCACCATTTAAGGAATTGAAACTAATAGTGCTGAAGAGATATCGCTTTACGCAAGATATTAATCTCACCATTTAAGGAATTGAAACTGCTCCTGCTCCTCTTCGGGTAGATTTTTAAACTTCTATATTAATCGCACCATTTAAGGAATTGAAACCGCATTCGTTTTCCCACTTAAAGGCACTGAAAAGGTATATTAATCGCACCATTTAAGGAATTGAAACTAAAATAAAAAA
>JABCOA020000166.1 GCA_013333875.2 Flavobacteriaceae bacterium
GATGATTATTTTAATTTTTTAGCCCAAAATGACGGCGCTACCATTGATGAAGCCTATTTCTATGTAAAGGATATAGAGGAATACATTATGTTTGAGCTTTTCTATGATATAGAAGAATGTATAGAAACCTATGAAGAGTTCAGTGATGATTTTCCCGACAAAAGCCTTGTAATCGGGAGAGACCCAGGAGGAGGGATGCTCCTTTTAGTAACCGAAGATGTGGGTAATTTCTCCAAAGGTATTCATTTCTATGACCATTCTCACTTTTTTGAGGCTTCCAATAGCGATTGCAATACCTACTTTGTATGCGATACATTTAGCGAGTTTATAACCATTTTAGAGCATACCACTTTGCCATAGATAATGTCTCAGATATGTTGTTAAAATCGTAACAACTTACAAATCAACACAATAAAAGTACGAACAATACAAAATACGACAACGAGGAGAAGATGGTTGGGATTAACGAGGTGCAGGGTGTATACTTATATTGGCGGTGAAATAGAATGAGCAAAAGTATCGAATAGAGAAGCTATTTAGCTGTCTAAAAGGATATTTGATGTTGCTAATAGGTATACTATAGAAGATTTAGCCAACATATTATTTAGGATTTAAAGAATAAAGTATGGAAAAAATCAATGAATTAATTTTAGAGATAGAAAAAGATGAAAATTGTACAGTTTCAAGATTACTTGTGCCTTATAAAAAAATACCTTATAAAGTTCCAAATGATTTAAAATTCTATTTGGAGAACTATAGTTCAATTGTTTTTTTCCAAAATACTTACTATTCAATTAAAATGGTAGGATTAACTGAATTTAAGAGGGCAAATAAGATTATTATAGGAGAAGACTATAATGATGATATAAGTCATAATTGGTTTATTATTGCTGATGATAATAATTCTCAATATGTAACAATTGACTTGTCAAAAGATAGATTGGGATATTGTTATGATAGTTTTTGGGATAGGTATGGTGTTGTAGGAGAGCAAACTATTATTGCTAAAAGTTTTACAGAATTATTAGAGCGTATATATGCTTCTAAAGGTAATATGTGGTATTGGATGAGAGAAGATTTTAGTTCATATGGTGATGCATATGATAGGTAATGTATCAAATGTGTTGTTAAAATCACAACAGATTGCTAATCAGTGAAATAAAACCATTTCAGAGTTTAATGTTTTAGAAGCTTTTATAATTAATTATATTTTATGAAAAAATATATAAAACTCCTTAGAATAGAACAATGGATTAAAAATATTTTTGTCTTTCTGCCCTTATTTTTTTCGGGGTCTTTTCTTCATTTGGAGCTGTTTAGCGTGAGTTTATTTGCATTTTTTATTTTCTCTTTTACGGCAAGCTGTATTTACATAATCAATGATTATACAGATATAGAAGCAGACAAAAAACACCCTGAAAAGTACAAAAGACCTCTGGCTTCGGGAGAAATCAGTAAACCTACAGCAAAAATGGTTTTTGCAGGTTTAGTTTTTCTCATTGTTTTTTTGACAAGCCTTGTTGGGTTTATTTTTTCAATAAACCTACTCTATTTTTCCCTTGTCATTAGTGCCTATTTTATTATGAATATCGCCTATACTTTTAGGCTGAAACACATCGCGATAGTTGATATTTCTATCATTGCCTTAGGCTTTGTTTTTAGGGTTTTGGCAGGTGGATACATTACAGGAATTTGGATTTCTCAGTGGGCTATTTTACTGACACTTGTGCTGGCTTTGGTTTTAGCAATTGGAAAGAGACGAGGCGAACTCATAAACTCACAAATAAACGGAAAAACGAGAAAAGCTCTGGATGGGTATAATATTCAGTTTGCAGATATTGTCTTGGCCGTAAGCTGTTCATTAGCAATCATTTGCTATGTGATGTTTACCCTCTCTCCTGATGTTCAGTCCAGATTTAATCAAAATATTTTTAACACCACATTTTTTGTTATTTTTGTTTTTTTAAGATATTTACAGCAGACTTTGGTCTATAATAAAACCGAATCTCCTACTAAAACCTTTTATAGAGATAAATACATCCAAGTCACTGTTTTACTTTGGATTATATCTTTCGTATTAATGATTTACTTTAAGTAAGATTATGCAAAAAAAATTATATTGTTTTGACTTTGATGGCACTTTGACAAAGAAGGACACTATGTTCGCCTTTCTTAAATTTTATGAACCTAAAAAATTCTACATCAGTTTTATCAAACACATTCCTCTTTTCATCATGCTAAAACTAAAGTTAGCCAATGCTGGTGAGGTCAAAAAAAGTTTTGTCAATTCTATTTTAAAAGGAAAAACACGACAGGAAATAGAATCCAAATCTTTACAATTTTTTAATGAAAACTATCCGAGCCTTATCCGAGAAAGCGCCATAGATTTCATCAATCAAATTGACCGAACTACTACCAAATGTCTCTTGGTGACAGCATCTCTGGATATCTGGGCAAAACCATTTGCAGAAAAATGGAAAATGGGTTTGGTAGCCACACAAGCGCACTTTGAAAATAATATTTTTACAGGAAAATTCAGCACCAAAAACTGCAACGGACAAGAAAAAGTCAACAGAATAAAAAAGCTTATTGAAAAGGAAACTTTTGATAAAACCATCGCTTTTGGCGATACATCAGGAGACCGAGAAATGCTTTCTTGGGCAGATGAGGGTTTTTATCATTTTTTTCATTAAATTTGTCAAAATATTGATATGAAACATTTTATTTTAATAGGATTTATGAGCATTTTTACATCTTGTTTTTCTCAGAAAAAAGTGAAAAATGATGCCAAAACATCTTTTTCCACAGAAAAAGATATTTTCTATTCCAACCAAAATGGTGGTGCATTATATCCGAGTTTTTCTCTGATTAAAAACCAAGAAGAATTGGATAAAGCTCTGCTGGGCGAAGGAACTTTTATAATAAGTGATGAAAATACTGACAATCAAAAGATAACATTTCCTAAAAACAGAAAAGTAATAAAGTACAATTTGGGCGAATTTCGGTCTGGGAGCCATACACCTGAGAAGCTTGATGCTTACAGAGTGAATGGAGAAACTTTGGAATTGTTCATCAAAAAAGGAAAATTTGAAAAAGAACACGAAACAGATTTAGAGTTTAGTATTCAGGTAGTTACCAGACCTTACATCATTTTTTCGGTTCCAAAAAAAGTAGAATTTAAAAAAATCTCAATAATCTATGAATAAAATATATTTAGACAACGCAGCTACTACTCCTCTTAACGAGCAGGTTATAGATGAAATGCTGTCTGTAATGAGAAATCATTACGGAAATCCTTCCTCTACGCACAGCATAGGGCAAGAGGCTAAAACCTTGATAGAAAATGTCCGAAGAAAAATAGCAGAATATCTACGAGTAACTCCTGGTGAGATTATTTTCACTTCTTGTGGAACGGAGTCTAACAACTTGATTATCAAATCCTGCGTGGAGCATCTCGGAGTAGAAAGAATCATTTCTTCTGCCCTTGAGCACAAATGCGTATCAGAATCCTGCCTTGAAATGAAAAACCACAAAGGCGTAGAGCTTATCTATCTTTGCCCTGACAGAAATGGGAATTTTGATTTAGCCGAGCTTGAAAAAATCCTAAAATCTTCTGATAAAAAGACTTTGGTGAGCCTGATGCACGCGAATAATGAAATCGGAAATTTATTAGACATAGAAAAAACCGCCGAAATCTGTAAGCAAAACCACGCTCTCTTCCATTCTGATACGGTGCAAACTGTGGGACATTTGGATTTAGATTTTTCAAAAATTCCTATTGATTTCGCTTCATGCAGTGCTCATAAATTCCATGGCCCAAAAGGTGTAGGATTTGCCTTTGTCAGAAAATCCTCTGGTTTGAAAGGGCTTATCGTGGGAGGAACACAAGAAAGAAGCCTGAGAGCTGGAACAGAAAATGTAGTGGGAATTGTCGGTTTAGGGAAAGCATTAGAATTATCAATAGAGAATTTAGAGCAGTATTCTACTCATATTCAAGGGATTAAAGATTATGCTATTTCAGAACTAAAAAAAGCATTCCCTAACATTAAATTCAACGGACAATCTTCCAATCAAGAAAAAAGCCTTTATACAGTGCTAAGTTTAGCCTTGCCGTTCAAGAATCCTTTGATAGGTTTGCAGCTGGATATGAAAGGTATTGCAGTTTCCCAAGGGAGCGCGTGTAGTTCTGGTGCCAGCAAGCCTTCTATGGTTCTGCTATCCATCCAGACAGAAGAAGAGATGGATACCACTACCCCGCTCAGAGTTTCGTTTAGCAGTAAGACCTCCAAAGAAGATATAGATAAACTGATATCTGCTCTAAATGAAATTGTTCAAGAAAATAAAATAGAAATCAATAATAATTAGTATAGATTTTACAATAAAAAGATTGTTGTATTTTTGCATCAAGTTTAATATAAAATATATTTATCATGGCACTAACAGTTACAGACGGAACATTTAAAGAATCCGTATTACAATCAGATAAACCAGTATTAGTAGACTTTTGGGCTACTTGGTGTGGACCTTGTAGAATGCTTTCTCCTGTTATCGAACAGCTTCATAACGAGTTTGAAGGTAAGGCCGTAGTTGCAAAAGTAGATGTTGATAACAATCAGCAAGTATCTTTGGAATACGGTATCAGAAGCATCCCTACTCTTCTTATTTTCAAAAATGGAGAAGTAGTTGATAAAATAGTAGGACTTTCTCCAAAAGAAGTTATTGCAGAGAAACTTTCTGCACATTTATAAAAAATATTTGTTTGATAATGAATGCTTTTCGTAAACGAAAAGCATTTTTTTTATTATTTATTTGCTAGTGAAAATAAATATGTATATATTTGCACTCACAAAATCGAGAATAGAAGTTCATAATAAAGAAAGTAGATCCGGTAGTTCAGTTGGTTAGAATGCCGCCCTGTCACGGCGGAGGTCGCGGGTTCGAGTCCCGTCCGGATCGCACC
>JABCOA020000167.1 GCA_013333875.2 Flavobacteriaceae bacterium
AAAAGAAGATTATGAAGTAGACGAAGAAGATAGAGTAACCCTTATCAATGGAGAAAATATCCCTTGGGAAGAAGTGAAAAGAAATGGCTTTGACTATATTTCCATTGTCTGTGAAACTGAAAATGGAGAAAAAGCAGAAATCGTATCCTTAGAATTGGCTTAAAGAATTTATACTTCTCTTCACCGAAGCCAAATTATTCATATCTTTGCGAAAATTTAAAAACAAAAAAAGCAATGCACAAAGCAGGTTTTGTCAATATAGTAGGAAAACCCAATGCTGGGAAGTCTACCCTTCTGAATCAGCTCATGGGAGAGAAATTAGCCATCGTTACCCAAAAGGCACAGACTACCAGACACCGTATTTTCGGGATTTATAACGAGGATGATGTCCAGATTGTCTTTTCGGACACGCCTGGCGTTCTCGACCCTAAATACGAACTACAAGAGAAAATGATGGGCTTCGTGAAAGAAAGCCTCCAAGATGCGGATGTATTTCTTTTCATCGTAGATATATCGGACAAAAGCGAGCCTTCGGAATTTCTCATCGAGAAGTTAAATAAAATTCCGATTCCTGTGCTGCTGCTCATCAACAAAATAGATAAAAGCAACCAAAAGGAAATGGAGGCCGCTGTGGAACACTGGCACAATCTCCTTCCGAAAGCAGAAATCCTACCGATTTCGGCGCTAAATGCTTACAATACGGAGTATATCCTCCCGAAATTAAAATCTCTGCTTCCAGAGAACCCGCCTTACTATGACAAAGACCAATTCACGGACAAATCAGAAAGGTTTTTTGTCAATGAAACGGTGCGCGAGAAAATTTTACTGAACTACGAAAAGGAAATCCCTTACTCCGTAGAAGTGGTTACTGAACTTTTCAAAGAAAAAGAAGGCATCATCTTCATAGACAGTATCATCTATGTGGAGCGAGAAACCCAAAAGGGAATTTTGATAGGTCACAAAGGTGAAGCGATTAAAAAAGTCGGCACAGAAGCAAGGCTTGATTTGGAGAAATTCTTTGCAAAGAAAATCCATCTCAATCTCTTTGTGAAAGTAAAAAAAGACTGGAGAAAGAACGAAAAAGACCTCAAGAATTTCGGATACAGATAGCAGAAAATGATAAAAATCCTTGACCAAGATTTCACCGAACTCAATCTTTTTATACAACACCAAAATCCTAGCAAAATTTTCATCTTGGTGGATGAAAACACGCACGAATACTGCCTTCCTACGCTCTTGGGCAATTTAGAAACTACAGTTCCCTTTGAGATTATAGAAATAGAGGAAGGAGAGCAGAGCAAGAATATAAACACCGCCGTACAGCTTTGGGAAATCCTTACGGAATTCAATGCTGATAGGCATAGTCTGCTCATCTGCCTTGGTGGTGGCGTTGTCACGGATATTGGCGGTTTTGTGGCTTCCACTTACAAAAGAGGAATTCCTTTTATCTACCTTCCTACCACTCTGCTGGCAATGGCGGACGCAGCTGTGGGCGGGAAAACTGGCATAGACCATTTGTTTTACAAAAATCTAATCGGAACTTTTGCAGAGCCGAAGCAAATTTTCCTTTTTGCTGATTATCTCCGCACACTGCCCTTTCCGCAGCTGAAATCTGGCTTTGCGGAAATGCTGAAACATGGTCTCATCGCTGATGGAGAACATTGGCTTGAGCTGATTTCTATTGAAAATGAACTTTCTGCAGAGAAAATCGCGCCATACCTATTACAAAGCGCCGAAATTAAACAAAAAATCGTGCAGGAAGACTTCCACGAAAAGCACATCCGAAAAATTCTCAACTTCGGGCATACGATAGGACACGCTGTAGAAAGCCTTTTCCTGAGAGAGGGAACTCCCCTGCTCCACGGCGAAGCAGTTGCGCTTGGGATGATTTGTGAAACTTATATTTCCTATTTGCAGCAGCTGATTTCTCTGGACACAGCGCGCTATATTATAGAAAATCTTGTGCGATTTTTCCCGCCTGTGGATATTTCTAATTTCAGTGATGAGGAAATCATTACGCTGATGTATCAGGACAAAAAAAATCAGCATGGAAACATTAGTTTCTCGCTGATAGAAGACATCGGCAAGGGAAATTATAACCAAAATGTACCGCTGAAAAACATTATTTCTGCGCTGGATTTCTACCGAAACGGATTATAAAAAAACAAGATAGTTTAACATAAAATTAAACTATCTTTATTTTTTACATAACAGCTGTAAAAGCCGCCGTAAAGCCAAAAATAATACCTGGTGTATTCGCCACGATTATAGGCCAATCTTTTTTAGATTTCAAAAATCCATAACCTACCCATAGTGTGCAGTTAATCCCTGCCACAAAAGGCTGAAGAAAATCACCCTTCATTCCTTGTAGATTGGAAGTAATCTGTGGAATATAAGACACATACATAAGCATTGCTGTTCCTGTAGCTACCCATCCTAAAATATTTAAGAATTTTTCCATGATATTTAAAATTTAATTATTGATTTTTATTTAACCAAAATTATAAAAAATTTTTTTCTGTGCAAATAATAAAAAAAAAACAGCAGAGATTCATAACCCCTGCCGTGTGTCTCATATGTAATGAAATTACTACTTTTATCCTAAACTATCTGGATAAACTATTTCTTTTTATTTTCTTCCTTATACACTACTTTTCCATTAATGGAGAGTGTGCCTTCCTTGTCATCATACAAGTATTCGCCTTTTTCGTAGAGATTTTCTGATTTTTTGTCTAAAATAACCGAACCTTCTTTTTTAGGAAGGACAATCTCAGCTTTGGATTCATCTTTATTAAACAAAACAAATGCGCTGATGACTGCATCGCCTTCTTTCACTTCGATAGGGTCTAATCTAACACCAGCCTCCCAAAGCTGCACACAAGTCTGCTGCAATTCACTCCACGAAAATCCTGCCGAAGTGATACACCCATGCTCATCTCTATCAGCACCTACCAATTCTTCTTGTTCTTCCACTTTTTGGTTTGGATTTTCTTTCATTTCTTCCTTTTTAGAACTGTTGCAAGAAAGCATTGACAACACTATTCCTGATAAAATTACTGCTTTTTTCATAATCTTAAAATTTTGATATCCAAATTTAGTTATTGTTGTTATTACTTCCTCCAAAAGTAAAATTAAAACTAAGCCCTGCCCGTAGAGTGGATAACGGATAAGCGGTAGAAATTTTATACTTGGTTACCAGCTGGTTATAGAAGAATTTCACTTGGAAATTTTGTGAAAAACTATAATCCGCTGAGAAATTAATTCCCAAAACTCTCTGACCTCCAGTCACTTGTGAATCTTGGGCTAAGATATTGGTTATTCGGGTTTTATTATCTCTTAATGAAAAATCAAATTTAAGATTCAAATCACTTTTTATGGTTCTTTGTTTTCCTCTGAACCTCATCTTAAATTTCAAATCTTTAAAAATATACCCAAATCCTACAATATACTCAGAACCAGAATCTTCTGAAAGTGTATAATTCTGAAGTCCCAGTACATAGGCTCTATTCTTGTTATACATCGCTCTGAACTGCATGTTATTCCTCATGGTAACATCAGCCCCGATAAGTGGTGAAAATTCCTCCACATAGCCCACCTGAGAGAATACATATGGATTTAGGAAGTTGCCGTTTCTATCCTTATCTGGTGAAGGCATCGGCGTGTTTTTGCTCACTTCATAGTTATAATAATCTGAGCTGGACTGTATCCCTGCCACGGTATATGTAGCCTTATAGCCATGCAGCACATCTATTTTAGAGAAATGTCTATTGAGAAGTGGAATATTTTTCAATCCTGAATAGATAATCTGCCAGTTAGGAAGCGGGAATTTGGATTTCGTAGGATTTTCTTTACTCAAATTCTTACCACCAATAGCTGCCTTGAATGCAGGAATTAGAATATATGAATTTCCTAAACCATAGCCTTCTGTAAAGCCATCAGCCCCCAGAACTCCAGCATGAGTACGGGACAAAATCCTTGCATTTGCTACCAAATCAGCATAAAGCTGTCCACCATCTTTGAAAGAAGTTCCCATCAATATATCCGTGTGGGAGAAAGCTATAACCTCATTTGCAAAAGACAATCTATTGTTTGTCAATATATTATACCCATTATGAGTCAATGAGCTTGAATAATTTTTAAGGAAATTTAAGTCAATCTTCAAATCATTCATCGGTTGAATTTGGATGCTTCCTGTAATCGCCTTAGTCTGCATCTGCACATAGGATTCCGTCATCAAATCCGAACCTGTCACCCAGCCGCGCTCTATCATCACCCTACGGATATCGGCCTGAGAACCTAGCAAGAATCCATATGTAGGCCCTCCTATCCCCTGTCCATATCCATAGAAATTAGGAGACGAAAGTATCCCTGGGAGAGAGGTTCCATTGGTTTCATTATAATTAAAATCCACCTGCTTAAGCGAAGATGTGATTCCATAAAGAACAGCTTGTAATGGAGTCGGCCTATTTTTGAGGGTTGTGATTCTATTTTCACTATTTTTTCTAGTGGCAGTCTCTGCATTAGTTTTTTCCATTGCCTCTATCTCTGCTCTTCTCAACTGCATCGTATTCTCCAGTTTTTGGAAATACTTAAATTTAGAGAATAAACTCGGAATGTCCACAGAAGCCGCAACCACGGTATTATTATTATTTTGGGCTAAATTCCCTAAATCCTGCTGAGAAAGAACTGTGGAACGAGCTGACCAATTGTATTGGAAACCATATCCCACCTCTGCATTGATGAAATCCAAATATGGGAAATGCTCAAACGGCAACTTATAATTAAGCTGCACCTTGTGATTATACAAAACAGGTCTTCCTGCACGGAACAAATCCCTAAAAATAGAGCGGTTATTCATCCCATTTACAGAAATATGGTCATTGAGCGTTCGGGTATACGAGTTGATATCCAGTTTCAGAGATTTAGTAAAATTAAATCCAAGATTATACTGCCATCCGAAATAGAAGGTTCTTCCCTTTATCATTTGGAAATCATCCACTGGAGTACCTGTCAGCAGTGCATCTATATTTCTATACTGAAGCTCACTATATGTTCTGTCTAGCTCCGCTCTGAAAGACAATCGAGTAGGAATTGGGTTAAAATTAACTTCTTTTATCCAGCTTAAATATTTAGCTGCTTTGGATGTGTCGCTTATCAACTTATTAAACGGCCGTATCACCCAAGGTTTAAAATTAAAATTATAATCCAAATACCCTTTGAAATACTGGCGATAATTCCTAGTCGTATAGATATCTCTATAAAAATCATCATTATAGACTGCCGTAAGGGAAAGGTTTTCTACATCGTAGAATTTGGATTTTTTCTCAGAGTTCATTCTCTGTTTCTGCATATTGACCACGCCTATACTTCTCTGCTGAGAGTAGGTTCTCACTATTTTTTTCAGTTGGTCTCTTACTGGGCTGTTTTTCAGTTCTACATCATTATCCAGAGGATTATACCTAGGGTCTTCTATACTCTGTGTATAGGAGTAGTTAAACGGAATTTTCATTCCCATTATCTCTGGTAAGAATTTGTCCAGATTCACCGTCGTGCTGATGTGTAAGGTAGAATTATCCGCCTGTGATCTTTCTGATGGTTTTTGGACAATAGTTCCGAAACCTACCGTAGATACAGATCCGCTGGCATTAACCATCGCAAAATCCCCTAAATTGAAAGTCAAATTAGCATTTGCTGCATATCCTCCTTGGTTTTTACTTCCAGACGCACGGATTTCATTGACCCAAAGCAAAATATCTTTGGACACACTAGATGCATCTTGGTTTCTTACCCCTAATACCATGGTGCTGATATTTCCTATACTT
>JABCOA020000168.1 GCA_013333875.2 Flavobacteriaceae bacterium
ACAGCTGCATAAGGTCCATCGCTTTCCCTTCGGCGAAACCTTCTGTTATGTCTAATAATACCACCTCACTCGCGAAATTTCGCATTGCTATATATTCCGTGCAGCTCGCTCCCACGGCTCCTGCTCCTATTACTGTTACTTTCATTTTATTATTAAATTTAAACTCACAAAGTTAATAATTATTCATTACTCTCCTATTATTTACCTCAACCATTGAGAAAATCTATTTTAAGATTTCATAAGTTTTTTGAAGAGAATTTCTTATCATTGCATGATTTTAGTTTTTACAAATTATGCAAAAAGAATTTTTAAACCATCTCAGCAGTGGTTACAAAAACCGAAAATACGACTTGGATAAACGAAAAATAGAAAAATTCATCGATTCTTTTTTTCGTTTCGTCTTCTTTTTAGAATATCAAAGATGTAATTCCGAAGCGGAAATTCACCTCAGATTAGAAAGTTTTAAACTTGAATTTCAGCAGATTATCAACTCTGTAATAGAAGACCCTGATATGAAAGCAAAGGCTGCAAGCTGCTTTTTTGAGGCTGTTCCGCATGTTTACAACCTGCTGGAAAAAGACGCTCAGTTCATCCTAGACAATGACCCTGCTGCCACTCACATAGAGGAAGTAATGGTTTCTTACCCAGGGTTTTATGCTATTTCTATTTATAGATTTGCCCACCAGCTGCATCTACAAGGCATGCCGCTCATCCCAAGAATCTGGACAGAGCTGGCACACAGCAAAACAGGGATAGACATCCACCCTGGCGCTACCATCGGAGAATGTTTTTTCATAGACCACGGAACAGGGATAGTGATTGGCGAAACAACTGTGATTGGCAATTGTGTTAAAATTTATCAGAATGTAACTCTCGGAGCTTTAGCGGTTTCCAAAGATATCGCCAACACGAAACGCCACCCTACGATAGAAAATAATGTAACGGTGTATGCCAACACTACTATTTTAGGCGGAAATACTATCATTCGGGAAGGTTCTACCATCGGCGGAAATGTCTGGCTTACAGAGAGTATAGAGCCGTACAGCTTGGTTTATTACAAAAACAAAACCATCATCCGAAGTAAAGAAAAACCAAACGAACCGATTAATTTTTCTATTTAAAAATTTGCATTTTTAAAAAATATTATTAGATTTGCATTCATATTTATTCCAAAAGAGATGACAATAGTAAAAAACAATATGATGTGTTGCTATATTATAACGACTTCAGTTTTTCTGAGAGCGTAGCAATGCTGTATTGTTATTCGTATATAGAGGGCTGAAAGATTTCAAGCTCTCTTTTTTATTTTTAATAATTTTTTAAATCAATCATATTATGAAATTCAACAATGTATTAGAAACCATCGGCAAAACGCCAGTAGTAAGGCTAAGTAAACTATTCCCAAACCATAATGTTTGGATAAAACTAGAAAGAAGCAACCCAGGGGGAAGCGTGAAGGACAGAATCGCTCTAGCCATGATAGAAGCAGCGGAAAAAGAAGGAAAAATCAATAAAGACACCAAAATCATAGAGCCTACATCAGGAAACACAGGAGTAGGTCTTGCTATGGTAAGCGCTGTGAAAGGATACGATTTGACTTTGGTAATGCCAGAAAGCATGAGCGTAGAGCGAAGAAAACTAATGTCTGCTTATGGCGCAAAAATCGTCCTAACGCCAAGAGAATTAGGAATGAAAGGAGCGATAGCAAAAGCTCAGGAATTAGCTGAAAAAGAAAGTAACTCTTGGATTCCACAGCAGTTTGAAAACGCTGCCAATCCAGAAATCCACCGTAATACCACGGCTCAGGAAATTTTAAATGATTTCTCAGAAGGTGTAGATTTCCTCATCTCGGGAGTGGGAACAGGAGGACACATTACGGGTATTTCAGAGATTGTAAAGCAAAAATTCCCTCAGCTCAAAGCTTTTGCCGTTGAACCAGAGCAGTCTCCTGTCATCAGTGGCGGTGCACCTGGCCCACACGCTATCCAAGGAATCGGTGCTGGTTTTATCCCTGCTGTTTTGAATACAGAAATTCTAGAAGGAGCTATCCTAGTTGGGAAAGATGAAGCATTTAGTTTTACACAAAGATTAGCAAAAGAAGAAGGAATTTTAGCTGGAGTTTCCACAGGAGCTTCACTGGCTGCTATTGCTAAAAAATTAGGAGAAATCCCACAAAATGCTACTGTTCTGACCATCAACTACGACACAGGAGAAAGATACTGGTCTGTGGATGGACTTTTCGAAGAGAATATAATTTCAGAATAAATTTAGTAAAACCTTTCCTGTTGGAAAGGTTTTTGTTGTCTAAGGGCTAAGATATATGTATATTTACCAAAATTTATTAAAAATGAGAATTATTGTTAATTTGATTATCACCGCGGCAGTTGCCTATTTTCTACCAAAGGTGCTTAGCGGAGTGCATTTTTTAGATTTCAGTTCGGCTGTGATTTTTGCAGTAGTTTTGGGATTGCTGAATATTTTCCTAAAACCTATCCTGAATATCATTAGCTTTCCTGTATCGCTGATTACTTTTGGGCTTTTTTCACTGGTTGTGAATGCCATCGTGGTTTCTGTTGCGGATTATTTCGTGGATGGAATGGTAATCGATGGATTTGGGTGGACTCTGGCTTTTAGTGTTTGTTTATCTATTCTGACCTCTATTTTGTCAGTAGATGAAGATTAGAATCTGCCGATATTTTTTAAGAAAAACATTATCTTTGCCAATTATTTAACAAAAAATATGGAAGAAGAAAAAAAACCACTCAATTTCATTGAGCAAATTATAGAAGAAGATTTGGCTAATGGACTCAGCAGAGACAAAATTCGTTTTCGTTTTCCGCCAGAGCCCAACGGCTATCTGCACATAGGACACACCAAAGCGATATGCATCAACTTCGGTTTGGGCGAAAAATATAACGCTCCTGTGAACCTTCGTTTCGATGATACCAATCCTGAGAAAGAAGAGCAAGAATTCGTAGATTCTATCAAGAAAGATGTGGCTTGGCTCGGCTTCAAATGGGACAAAGAGCTCTATGCATCAGACTATTTTCAGCAGCTCTATGACTGGGCTGTGCAGATGATAAAAGATGGCAAGGCATACATAGATGAGCAGTCTTCGGAAGTCATCACAGAACAAAGAAAAAACCCTGCAGAACCTGGGATAGAATCTCCATTCCGAAACAGACCAGTAGAGGAATCACTAAATCTATTCGAGCGAATGAAAAATGGCGAGTTCGAAGAAGGAACAATGTCCCTTCGTGCCAAAATAGATATGACTTCGCCTAATATGAACATGCGTGACCCTGTGATGTATAGAATCTTAAAAAGACCACACCACAGAACTGGTACCACTTGGAAAATTTACCCTATGTACGACTGGGCTCATGGAGAGAGTGACTACATAGAGCAGATTTCGCATTCTCTTTGTTCATTGGAATTTGAGAACCACAGACCGCTTTACGACTGGTATCTTGACCAAGTCTATACAGAAGGAACTATCAGAAACAAACAGCGAGAGTTTGCCCGAATGAATGTAACCTACATGATTACTTCTAAAAGAAAACTCCAAAGGCTCGTTGCCGAAGGTGTGGTTACAGGCTGGGACGACCCGAGAATGCCTACCGTTTCTGGGCTTAGAAGAAAAGGATATACTCCTGCAGCTATCCGAAATTTCATTGAAAAAGTAGGTGTAGCGAAAAGAGAAAACTTAATAGACATTCAACTTTTGGAATTCTGTGTAAGAGAGGATTTGAACAAAACCGCCAAGAGAATGATGGTGGTGATGAATCCTGTAAAACTAATCATAGAAAACTACCCAGAAGGCAAAGAAGAATGGCTGGAAACAGAAAACAACCCAGAAGATGAAAACGCTGGAATGAGAAAAGTTCCTTTCTCACGAGAGCTGTATATAGAGAGAGAAGACTTCAAAGAGGAAGCGGACAAGAAGTTTTTCCGTCTGAAACTCGGTGGTGAGGTAAGACTAAAATCAGCCTACATCATCAAAGCTGAAAGAGTAGAAAAAGATGAAAACGGCGAGATTAGGACTATCTACGCTACCTATGATGAAAAATCTAAATCTGGAAGCGGAACAGAAGAAAGCCTAAGAAAAGTAAAAGGAACGCTGCACTGGGTTTCTGCAAACCACGCCCTGCCTGTGGAAGCGAGAGTTTATGACAGACTTTTCACTACCGAACAGCCAGATGCAGAAAAGGAAACAGATTTCCTAGAGTTTGTAAATCCTGAATCTCTGAAAGTGGTAACTGCCTATGCAGAACCAGAACTAAAAGATGTGAAAGTGGGCGAACCGCTGCAGTTCCAGAGAATTGGTTACTTTACCAAAGACCAAGACAGCACGGACAGCAAATTGGTTTTCAATAGAACAGTAACTCTGAAGGATTCCTACAAACCTGAAAACTAAACAAATGAAAAAATATTTTTCTTTTTGTCTTTTGGGGATTTTTATTTTTTGTTTTTCTCAACAAAATTTAAAAAGAGACATCACAA
>JABCOA020000169.1 GCA_013333875.2 Flavobacteriaceae bacterium
AAAAATACGAATAAAAATGGAAGAACACACGGAGAAAATTCTCATCACTGGAGCCAATGGACAAATAGGAAGTGAATTAGTAACAAAACTTGCCAGCGTTTATGGAAAGGAAAACATAATAGCCTCCGACCTCTACATAAAAGAAGGGCTAGACAGCGCTGGAAAATACATAAAACTAGATGTTACTGATCACCAAGAACTAGAAAAAACTATCAAAGAATACAACATTACTACTGTCTACCATCTCGCTTCCCTCCTATCTGGGACTTCCGAAAAACAACCTCTTTTGGCTTGGAATGTAAATTTAGACCCACTGCTTCATCTATGTGAAATGGCTAAAAATGGGTAAATTAAAAAGATATTTTGGCCAAGTTCTATCGCAGTTTTTGGAAGAGGAATTTCTCCTTATAATGTAGAACAGGAAGTCGCACTCAACCCATCTACTATCTACGGAGTAACCAAAGTAGCTGGTGAAAAACTCTGTGAATATTATCACCAAAAACACAATGTAGATATCAGAAGTATCCGATACCCAGGACTTATATCTTGGCAGACTCCTGCTGGTGGAGGAACCACAGACTATGCTGTAGAAATTTTCTACGAAGCAATAGAAAAAGGAAAATACACAAGTTTCATCCAAAAAGGAACCACCATGCCTATGCTATACATGGAAGACGCCATAGATGCAACAATAAAACTAATGGAAGCACCTAGCGAAAATATTTCCGTAAGAACATCTTATAACTTGGGTGGAATGTCCTTCACGCCAGAAGAATTAGCAGAAGAAATCAAAAAAATAATTCCTGATTTTGAAATTTCTTATGAACCTGATTTTAGACAAAAAATAGCAGAAAGCTGGCCTAAAAGTATAGATGACAGTGTTGCTAAAAGAGACTGGGGACTAAACTATAAATTCGGTATAAAAGAAATGTCCGAAGATATGATAAAGAACCTATCCATAAAACTAAAGAAATAAAAAAATCCTCTCAAATTTGAGAGGATTTTTTGTTAATTTTAAACTTTTATGAATGAAAATTTGTTTATTTATTTTTCAATAAATCTCTAATTTCAGCCAATAATTCCTCTTGTGTAGGAGCTGCTGGCTCATCAGCTGGTTTTTCATTTTTAAGTTTATTCATTCCCTTTATCATCATAAATAAGATGAAAGCAATGATAACAAAATTGATTACCGCTGAAAGAAACATTCCATACTTAACCCCTCCAAAAAGAGTCAGTTCTTCAATATTTTTCAAATTAGCAGCTTCCAAAGCTGGATTAAGAAGAAGAGGCGTGATAACATCTTCTATAAAAGAGCTCACTATCTTACCAAAAGCTCCTCCAATAATCACCCCTACTGCCATATCCACCACATTTCCTTTAATGGCAAATTCTTTAAATTCTTTAATAAAACTCATAAATGCATTTTTTAATTTGCACAAAAGTAAAAATTTATTTATTAAAAGCAAGTTTTTTTTCATAAATTACATCCAATAGATTAAATAAATATTATCTTTGCAGGATATGGAAAGTAATAGACAAAGAAAAGTAGCACAAATCATACAAGAAGACCTAGCAGAACTTTTTAGAAAGCAAGCATCAGACAGCAAACAAAGTCTATTGGTAAGCGTATCTGATGTAAAAGTCACTGCTGACCTAGGAATAGCCAAAGTTTATCTAAGCATCTTCCCACAAGATTTCAGAGATGCCGTGATGAAAGAAATAGAGGAAAATAAATCATATTACAGAAATTTCATTGGGCAAAAAATGGCAAAACAAGTGAGAGCCATCCCGCAGCTCAATTTTTATCTGGACACTTCCCTAGATGATGTAGAAAAACTAGAACGCGAACTCAAAGGTCTAGGAGACAACCCTATTCTGTAAAAATGAACACTCCTTTCTACATCGCCCTTCGATACATAGTTTCAAAAAAAGGCAGCCAAGCTGTGTCCTTTATCACAGGATTGGCGGCTACAGCTATGACTATTGCGGTAATGGCGATGTTTATAGTGATTTCTATTTTTTCTGGATTAGAGGAACTTAATAAAGAACTGATTAACAATATCCATGCGGATTTAACGATAAAAAGCAAAGAAGGGAAACTATTAAAAAATCCCGAAGAAATCATTTCTGTATTAGAAAAAGAGCCTGAAATAAAAGCATTTTCAAAAGTAATTGAAGAGAAAGTTTATCTCAATTATAATGAAAATGGAGAAATCGCTTATTTAAAAGGCGTTGATTCTATTTATACGCAAATAAATCCTATCCAAAAAGCCATCATATATGGAGAGTATCCTTCCTTTCAATACCAAAACGAAGTCGTTGTAGAAGGACTTCTCAACAATAGATTGGGCATACCCATAGGCGCAGATGATGACAATACAACTGCTACTATTTTCATCCCAAAAGCAGGAGAAGGACTCATCAATAAAGAAGAGGATATTTTTAATAAAGAAGCGATATTCGTAACAGGTATTTTCACTGAAAATGAACAACTTAACAACTACATCATTGCTCCGATAGAGCTTTGTCAAAGACTGCTCAATCTCCCAAAAAATTCGGCTTATCAAATCGCTATAAAGCTAAATAATCCCGAACAAGCCGATGCAGTAAAAAGAACTCTGTTGAAAAACTTGGCTGATGACAGCATCTACATCAATACTCAAATGGAGGAAAATGAAGCGTTTTGGAAGATGATAAACACCGAAAAACTGATTATTTATTTGATTTTTATTTTGGTGATTTTCATTACGACATTCAATCTCGCTGGTGCAATCATCATCCTGCAATTGGACAAAAAACAACAGGCTAAATCACTGATTTCGTTAGGTTTTACATTTTCACAGCTAAGAAAAACCTATTTCTATACAGGCGCGCTGATTGTTTGTTTAGGCGTTTTCTTTGGGCTGATACTAGGAACTTTAGTTTGTATTTTGCAGATACAGACAGGCTTTTTCAAGGCATCGGTAGGTCTGGATTTACCTTTCCCTGTGAAAATAACTTTATATAACTACCTGATTGTCATATCATCAGCG
>JABCOA020000170.1 GCA_013333875.2 Flavobacteriaceae bacterium
AATAGCTGAAATTGTAGCACCAATAACTGGGCCTGTTGTGGCTATTGGATATGATTATGATAAGGAGGAAGAGGATTTACAGCCCAAGCTCATCATATCGGAAAAAAGATTAGAAAAAGATACTTCCAGAGCTGGGATAGATGGGCCGTATATCTTTTATTCAGGCTTAGGTAGGTCGGTCGTGAAGAGCATTAAGGAAGAAAATGGCGTTCCTACGCCAGTTTATAAATGGTATGAAGAAAATCAGGAGCTAAAATCCTACATCACGGATAAGGATTTCTTTTCTTTCAGGCTGAAAAAGGAGCTAAAAGAAGAACCTTCGGTCTATCTGATGCCTAAAAAACTGATAACGATTTCAGATATTGAAGGGAATTTTGAGCAGTTTAAAGAATTTCTTATCAATAATAAGGTGATGGATAAGAATTACAAATGGACTTTTGGGAAGGGGCATCTCGTAACGGTGGGAGATTTCTTTGATAGAGGGCTTTTCGTTACACAGACTCTTTGGCTGATTTATTCCTTGGAAGAGCAGGCGGAAAAAGCAGGCGGAAAGGTGCATTTTGTTCTTGGAAATCATGATTTGATGAACATGAATAAAGATTTGCGCTATGTGCGAAAGAAATATTTTGAAAATGCAAAACTTATGAACGAGGATCCAACTTTCCTTCTTTCTCAGTATGGCACGGAGCTCGGTAAGTGGCTTAATACAAAAAACATCGTAGAGAAAATCGGTGATTATGTTTTCGTTCATGCAGGAATTTCTAAAGAGGTAAGTGACCTAAATCTTTCCGTGGAGGAGCTGAATGAACACGCTAGAAAATATTATTTCAACAATAAAGAAGGGCAAAAAGGGAAAGATGCCATCGCAAATGTCATCTATATGTATGGGAAAAGTCCTATGTGGTACAGAGGCTATGGGAAGGAAACTACAAAGAAAGAAGATTTAGAGGAAATTCTCAAAAAACTCAATGCGAAGAAATTTGTCATCGGGCATACCCTTAGAAAAGAGGTTACTTACCTAATGGATGGGCGTGTGATAGATATCGATGTACTGCATTCCAAAGGGAAAACCCAAGGGCTGCTCATCAGAAACGGAAAAGAATATGCCGTAGATATCAAAGGGAAAAAATCTAAGATAAAGCACGGCGTAGAGGAGGATAAGGAAGACTAACAAAATCAAAGAAATGAAAAACATCGTAGTTTTGGCTTCTGGCTCAGGAACCAATTTAGAAAGGATATTGGAATGCATCCAAAATGGAGAAATTCCTAACGCAAAAGTAAGCATGGTGGTTGCGGATAGAGACTGCTATGCTTTGGTTCGTGCCGAGAAACACCAGATTCCTCATCATTTGATAAAGAGAGGAAAAGATTTTTGTGAGAATTTAGAAAAAATTCTCCCAAAGGACACAGATTTGATAGTCTTGGCGGGGTTTCTTTCCATCATCAGCGAAGATTTTGCAAAAAAATATGCGGGTAAAATTATTAACATTCATCCTGCGCTTCTGCCCAAGTTTGGGGGAAAGGGCATGTGGGGAATGCATGTCCATACGGCTGTAATAGATGCCAAAGAGAAGGAAAGCGGTGCCACGGTGCATTTCGTGACAGCTGGGATAGATGAGGGCGAAATCATCCTGCAAGGGAAAGTTGCTGTGAGTGAAGGAGATACGCCTGAAAAACTCGCGGAGAAAGTGCATGAGGTAGAATATGAAATTTTCCCAAAGGCAATAAAAAAAGTTTTGGAACAAATAATTTAAAATTAGAACTATGAGAATATTATTTTTTATTTCGTTGTTTATATCGGTGAGTTTTTCTGCGCAATCGGAAGATTATTCGTCTTTTACAGCAAAAAGTAAATATGATTTTAAACAAACAATTAGCAGATTAAAGAAGAATTTTAAAGCCAATAATATCGCAATTTTTGCGGAAATAGACCACGCAAAAGCAGCCAAGAAATCGCAAGAAAATCTTTTGTCGGCTACGGTTTTGGTGGTGGGAAATCCTAAGGTAGGAACTCGCCTGATGCAGGAAAATCCCAAAGTAGCGATTGAGCTGCCATTGAAAGTTTTGGTCTATGAAGAAGGCGGAATTGTCCAAGTGAGGTATAAATTCGTAAGTCTTTTAGTATCGGATTATAAACTTGAAAAAGTAGAGCAGATTACCCAAAAAATAGACATAGCAATGGGGAAAATAATAGCTGAAAGCGTTATGAAATAATCATTTTTAAGGGATTTTCTGCTATATTTGTTTGTAATTTTAAAGCTAAATATTATGAAAAAAATTGTTTTGATGTTCGGGATTTTTGCTTTGTCAGTATCTTGTAAAAATAAAGAAAACGAGGCTCAGCAGCCTGTAAAAGAAGCGTCTTCTTGGGAGGGAACTTATGTTGGGGAGTTTCCAGTGGGAGATTGTCCAAAATTCATTACCGTTCTTGAACTAAGAGCCGATAAAACTTATACAAAACAAGAACAATGCGCTGAAAAAGACCATCAAGCGAAAGAAGAGGGTAAAATAGAACTTTCCGAAGAAGGGAATATAACGCTTACTAACCCAAATGGTGAACAAAGTTTCTATAAAATAAAAGATAAAGATCATCTTTATCTTGGAAATGAGGAGTATAATGAGAAAAATTCCCTTATCAGAGTAAAAGAATAATAAATATAAAACCGAGAGAAATCTCGGTTTATTTGATAATAGATGAAAGGAAAAATTTGTAATAAAAATATAAATAGATGAATATGATTAATTTAGAGCAAAGATTTAGAGTTTTTATTGAGAAACTTACAGAGAGAGCAGAGTCGTTAGCAAAGGAAACCGGTGATGCTATGGAGGTGATATATGATGT
>JABCOA020000171.1 GCA_013333875.2 Flavobacteriaceae bacterium
AGTTCTATATCTATGATTTCTTTGTCTCTCAGTGGGTCTACAGAACCTTCCACATGGACGATGTTTCCGTTTTCAAAACATCTAAGCATATGGATGATAGCATCACACTCACGGATGTTTGCAAGAAACTGATTTCCAAGACCTTCTCCCTTGCTCGCTCCTTTTACCAGCCCTGCGATGTCTACAATCTCTACTACGGTAGGAAGGACACGCTCTGGTTTTACTATTTTCTCTAATTCGAATAGTCTAGGGTCTGGCACAGAAACCGTTCCTACATTGGGTTCTATGGTACAGAAAGGATAGTTTGCTGACTGTGCTTTAGCGTTACTCAAACAATTAAAAAGGGTAGATTTTCCTACATTGGGCAAGCCCACAATTCCACATTTCATAAATTTATATTTTATTCAAAAAGCAGATATGCCTTGTTTTTACCATCTGCAAAGATAAAAAATATTATCGATTATTTAGACAATAGCATTTTATAAAATGAATCCAAGCTGATTTAATATTTTCATATATTTGTTACAAGTTATATAAATTAGATTATGAAAAAACTTTTGATGTTATCTTTGTTTTTTATGATTTTTTCTTGTTCAGAAAAAAAGATAGTATTACCTCCTAATGACAAACTATCAATTATGTATGGAGAAGGATATTTAATTGATTTTGAAAATAAGAAATTGATAGTGAATCATTTTAATATATTTAATGATTATTCTGAGTGTCCAGAGTATTCTGAGTTTCCACATATGGCGACAATAAAAATAAATTTGTCAAAAAAGGAAATAGATTATTTAAATAGTTTATATATCAAATATGATATTGATGATATAGATGGATATATGGAAGAAGCTGAAATATTTTCGAGTAAAAATAGTGCATACATAATGTTTGGTAAAAATCATAGAATCTCGATTTATGAGGGTTATGCCGAAACTAATACAAATAGAAAAGTTGTTAATTACTTGAATGAAATAAATAAGTTCTTAGATGAAAAAATGAAAGATGACAGCTTGTATCAGAAAAGTATAAAAAAGATAAAATCAGCAAGAAGGTTATAGTTATTTTAATTTCTTAAAAGTTAGATAAATAAAAAAGGTTCAAGATATTTTGTCTTGAACCTTTTTAGTAAGTTTAGAAAGGATATCCTATCGCGAAGTTTACAGTAGGATCCAGCAGATTGATTTTAGAAGCTACCCATTTCTGTCCTTCAGGTTTGTTTGGGTCGTAGACTTTGTAAGCAAAATCCAGCCTGAAAGTGACATAAGCGATATTCATTCTAATTCCAAAACCGCTGCCGATACCCATTTGCTTATAGAATTTATTGAGTTTGAATGCATTGTCATTTTTTTCTTCGCCTATAGACCAAGTGTTTCCTAAATCCGTGAACAGGGCTCCGTGGAACATATTATTCATCATAAAACGATATTCTATGTTGGTGGTTAGTTTCATGTTCCCCATCATGTAAGTTCTGATGTTTTCATTTAGCTGAGAATCAGAAGGCCCCAGTCCGCCGTAAGCTTTCCAAGCTCTGATATCATTGGAACCACCATTATAATAAGCACGGGCAAAAGGCATGTTTTTGGAGTTTCCATATGGCAGCCCTATTCCTATAAATTGTCTTAAAATAAGGGTTTGTTTACCATCATTAAAGTTAAAATATTTTCTGATGTCTAAATCCAATTTTGCAAACTGAGAATACACCGTTCCAAAAACACTTCTTTGGGTATTGTCATGCACTATACTTTCGTCTCTTCTCTCAAATTTGAATATATTATCCAGCAAACTCAGTGTGTTTCCTGATAATTCAAATTTAGCATTGAAATAGAATGGGTGTTTGAAATATTTTTTACCCAATTCATTGTAAAGAAAGTTGTAATTTAGTCCAAAAATGATAACATCCTGAGTTTGTCTCTCCTTGTTAAGAAGTGATTGTTCAAATAAAGTCATCTGATATTGGTCGGCAAAATTTAGGCTGTTTGTAAAGTTGTGATCATCTAAGATTGCTTTAGAAACAGCATCAGAAGTTACATTTCCATTATAAAACTGCGAAACCAAAGTAGGATTTACACTTTGATAAAGCCCAAAAATATAATCACGGACAATCTTGTCATTAGGGAACAAATCATAGTAGTTATCCTTGTTTCTGGTGATACTCAGTAGAGAGTTCAGCAGGGTAAAACGGTGCGAAACCACATCATTTACATTCAAGAAATAATTTATCCCACCATTAAAGTTGATTCTCCCCAGACCGATGTTATTCTGCACAGATGCACCAAAAATGATAGAGGAAGATGGCGAAAATCGGCGTGGTATGATTTTATCCATATTAAAAGGCGAAATGAATCTAGGCAATTTCAGTGAAACTTCTGCTGAAGTCTCATAGGCGTTGAAAAACTTGCCTTTTTCATTTCCTGTCGTACCGATAATTCCCGAAAGACTTAGATTCAGGTTTTCTCCTCCTCGGAATATATTTCTGCTTGTAAATTCCAAACTTGGCGAAATTCCGAAGTTTAGAATTTGCGAATAATGCAGGTCTGTAGCCAGTTTTAGGTTATACCTTTGCAAAGGAATAAGCGTGTAGCGAAGGTCTAAGATGCTGTCATTAGGAGCTTCTTTTGATCTTCTTGTCAAAGGATTAGCATTTACAATACTAAAATTATCAAGAGCAATAAGGTTTCTTCTTGTAAGGTCTATTCTTTTTTGGTTATAGACTTCTCCACTGTCCACAGTAACAGCTCTCCAAAGGTGTCTAGACTTGAAGTAGCGGTCCATTCTTCTGATGGTAACATCGCCTATTTTTTTCTCTATAATTGTAGAATCAGAAGGCTTGTCTTTTATATAAATTTCTATTTTTCCTATTGTGTGTCTTTTATATCGCCCACCGATAGTGTCTTTTCTTATTTCTAATGTTAAAGGAACCTGTTTTCTGCTCTTTAGAGTATCTGCGGTAAAGAATATTTCTTCATTATTACTATTAAAGTTATAATATCCTTCGGCTCTCATCAGCTCGTTGATTCTTTTTATTTCATTTTCTAGATGAGCTTGGTTTAGGATATTTCCTTTTTTTACAAGACTTTTGTCATAATTATTTTCATAAATAGCCCTTATATCAGGATAGGGAATATTATGGTTGTACTCGCTTATATAGGTAGGATCGTTGTGAGTGATTGTAAAGATATTTTGAGCTTTTTTAGCAGAAGAATCTTTCTTAATGCTGTATTCCACCTCTGTATCCCAGTATCCTCTGTATATCAGGTATTTTTTGATGCCATTAGCACTTAGTCTAGTTTTGTTTTCATCAAGAATGACAGGAGCTTTCCCTATATTATGAAGCATTCTGCTCAAAAGCATACTTCTACCCACATATTCTGGATGCCCAGCTCTGATGGAAAGAGTGTCTCTCAGTTTACTATTTCTAAGGTGAGAAGGGTAGTTCATATATCTATTTAATATGGTATCGTATTTACGATTTGCCATATTATAAAACCATAAACTCATAGGAAAAACAAAAAGCGTTTTTCCATTGGGTTTTTGGGAAACATAGTCAGAAACTCCGCTAGAATAGACAGAGCCGTCAGTAAATTTAAAATTATTTTTTGTTAAAAGATACTGACCTTTAGGGACTTTATTGGTGGTACAGGCATAAAATAATGCCATAATTATTGTGAGAGATAAAAATATATGATATTTTTGAAAATATTTACGACTATGCTTACTGCTCATACTATTAAAATTTTACAATCTCTAGATAAAAAAAAATTTAGACAAAAATACAATTTATTCTTGGTTGAAGGAGATAAAATTATCCGAGAACTAAAAAATTCTTCTTATAAGGTTAAGGAGATTTTTAGTACAGATATATCTAATCCTGATTTTCAGCCATTTAAAACCAATCTAATTACAGAACGAGAATTAAGAAAAATTAGTCTGTTACAAAATCCTAAAAATTCTGTTGCAGTCTGTGAGCTGAAAGAAAACACTTCCATAGAAACGCCTATTCAGTTGGTTTTAGATAATGTGCAGGACCCTGGTAATTTGGGAACTATTATTCGTTTGGCTGATTGGTTTGGGATAGAGCAGATTGTTTGTAGTGAGGATTGTGTGGATTTTTATAATCCAAAAGTGATCCAAGCGACTATGGGATCTTTCACAAGGGTTAATATTATATATAAGGATATAGTACCACTTCTACAAAATTCTGATCGCCCTGTTTTCGGAACAGATATGGTAGGACAGAGTCTTTACAATACAGAATTTCCAGAGCGTTTTTATCTTATTTTGGGTAATGAAGGGAATGGTATCCGTCCAGAGATTAAAAAACTTGTTTCTCAAAATATTACAATTCCAAGATTTGGAAAACTTCAACATACTGAAAGTCTTAATGTTTCTATGGCAACGGGTATTATTTTAGGACAAATATTTTCAAAAAAATAATTTTTTTTCATTTCAATAAAGAAAAACTTTAAACATCTTATTTATAGAGGGTTATCGTTGTTATTCACATATGTAAATAAAGCAAAACATATGTAAATTTATGCAGAAAAAATAAGTTTTTTAAGTGATTATTAGGTAGATATGCATTTTTTTTGTATATTTGCTCAATGAATTATCCTCACTGAGTTATAAAGTGGGTTATTTTCTTTAAATTTAGCAACAATTTAGATTTACTATAAATTAAAATATAGATTATGAAAAGACAATTCTTAGCTTTTGTTATGACTATCTTGCTTTCTTTGGGTGTTAATGCTCAAGATTATAACAAGTGGTCTATTGATGCAAGTGGAGGGGTAAGTGTATTATCTTCTTCAGGTTTTTCTGAAGGATATTTTGCTTCTGTTCCGAATGTTTGGACTACAAATGGAGGTATTCGTTACATGTTCAATAATAAATTTGGTCTTCGTTTAGGTGGAGGATTTGACCAGCTTCAGCATGCAGGGAATTCTCCTAAATTTGCTACTAGAATATGGAATGTAAATATTCAAGGGGTGGCTAATTTAGGGCGTGTTTTAGCTTTTGAAGAGTTTACTAAAAATATAGGTTTATTAGGTCACTTTGGAGTAGGGTATGGATATATGACATCAAAAAGTTTTAAAGGAGTTGATAACTTAGGAATTATTACATTTGGTATCACACCTCAAGTTCGTCTTAGTGATAGAGTAACATTACTTTTGAGTGGTACATTCAATTGGTATTTGACACAGCATTATACTTTCAATGGAGAGAGTTTAACAAAAGACCCTAATGTAACTCCAATGAGAAATGTTAATTTCCAAGGACTTAATTTTACTGCTACAGCAGGGCTTCAGATTGCTTTAGGTAAAAAACAAGTTCATGCAGATTGGTATAATGTAAAGAGAGAAGATAAAGATAAAGATAAAAAGGTTGCTCAAAATGAAAAAACAGTAGACAACCGTATAACAAGAGGAGGAAGTGATATAACAGCAAATGGTCAGCGTATAGAAGGTGATGAAAATCCTAAACTTGCTAATAATAATGTGAAATCTGATGATGAAAATGATTTTGATGATGATGAAAATGGAGATGTAAGTAACAGTAATATAGCATCTAATAACAACCAAAATACAAATAACAATAATGTTATTGTAGAAAGTGTAGACCCAGCTAAAGAGCTTATAGAAAAAGGATATGTTAATGCTTACTTTGGATTTGATTCTTCTGAGCCTCAGGATGGTTCATTGTGGGCGGTAGGTTTTGTGGCAAACTATTTGAAACAAAATCCAGATGCTAAACTTAATATAATAGGTTATACAGACCAAGTAGGTAATGCAGGATATAATGATAAACTATCTAAGAAGAGAGCAGACGCAGTTAAGCAGTTATTAGTTGATATGGGAGTAGATACATCAAGGTTAGCATCTAAAGGTAAAGGAGTAGATAAACAAACTAAAGCTAAATCTGCAGGAGCTAGAAGATTGGTAAGAAGAGTTACATTTGAATTGACTAATGACTCAGGTAAGGAATCACATATAGCATCAAAATAAACAAAAAAGAGAGGTAAAAACCTCTCTTTTTTATTTCAAATAATAGAAATGATAAGAAGAATAGCTGTAGTATTTTTAGTGTATATTTTAGGAATATTTATTCTATCCAGGCTAGGAAATAATGTTTTCTATATGCTGTTTTTGAGTATATGTTTTTTTATTTACATGATTTGGGAGCTTTTTAATTATTATAATGGAGATTGGAAGAAGAATAATGAAATACTATTTGCTAATTTGCAAGAAGATATAGACATGACTAAGTTGAAAAAAATCTCATCAAGACCTTTCTTTTTTGGGTTGGAGGGTAGATTTATTAGTGATGAAAGTTTCTATTTTGATGATGATAATTTATATATTATTGCTAAAAATAGAAAGACTGTAAAAGTTCCTTTTGAGCAAATAACCGAACTCAAAAAGACATCTATGAATATCAATAAAATTAGAATATGGCAAATTAGTCTAGGAATAGAAGGCGCGGAAGCAATGTTTCGATTTGCTAATAATTACACTATTTGGAATAAAAATTTTAAAGAATTTTATACTAAATTGAGCAGGGAAAATTCTATGGCTGTAAAAACAAAATGGAGTTACTGGAATTTATAAAATCAGTTAATCATTATGATAAGGCTTTCCTTGTAAAATAGTAGAAGCACGATAGATTTGCTCAACGAAAAATAGCCTAATCATCTGATGTGTGAAAGTCAGTTTTGATAGAGAAATTTTCTCATTGGCTCTTTGGTATATTTCATCGGAAAAACCATAGGCACCGCCGATAAGAAAATTCACTTTTTTAACTGATGAACCGAGCCAAAAATCTATTTTTTCTGAAAACTGTCGGCTGGTAAATTCTTTCCCTTTTCATCTAAAAGAATCACCAAATCTGCATTGTCAATTTGGTTTAGAAACAATTTCGCTTCCTCTTTTTTCAGTAAATCTGCGGATAGGTTTTTTGCGTTTTTCACATCAGGAATTTCTATAATTTCAAAATTCCAATGTTTCGGAATGCGTGGTAAATAATTGGAAATAAGGTTTGTAATCTCGCGGTCATCGGTTTTTCCTATACAAATGAGATTGAATTTCATATGGTTTCTGTATATTTGCGGTCTGCAAATGTAACTAAAATGGAGATAAAAAAGTTCAAAATATTTCAGAAAATCCATGGTTTTTTAGATGGAATCCATTTACCAATGCTGGATATTTCCCTCTGGGGGCTTTTGGAAATTTATGTAGGGGGGATATTTCAGAAACAAATCATTAGACAAGCAGCGAGTGTTTCTTGGAGCTTTTTTTTAAGTCTTTTTCCGCTCATTTTGTTTATTCTTTCAGTGTTGCCATATTTACCTCATTATGAGGAACTTTATCATTATATTTTCAATGGACTGATGCCTCGTATTCTGCCAGACCATATGCTGGAAGATGTGACAGGATATATTGAACAAAATATCATGCCGAATATTGCGCAGATGAGCTTGTTTACCATCGCTTTGGTGCTTATTTTCGCTACGAATGGCACTTACGCCCTTATCAACGGTTTTAACCATGATACGGATACGCAGCGAGGGCTGATCAGGGAGTATTTGCTGGCTTTTTTAGTTACGGCAAGTTTCACAGTGGCTATCGTGATGTGTCTTTTAGGGATTTACTATGCCGAAGTCGTTTTTAAATTATTGATGCCTGAATATCCGAGTAATTGGTTTTTTTCTAATTTAACAGTGATTATTGGATATTTTTCATTTCCTTTGGTTTATTGTCTGGCATTGGCGCTTTTGTATTGGGTTGGTTCTGTGGAAATTACAAGGTTTAAACAATCTATCCCAGGGGCTATTCTTACCACGGTTTTGTTTATGGTGGTTACCTATTTTTTTGCATTTTATGTCAGTGAGATAGCGAGATATAATGTCCTTTATGGCTCAGTAGGTTCTATGATTTTATTGATGATTTGGGTGGATGTAAATGTGGTGCTGATAATGTTTGGAAATGAGTTGAATTTAGCGATAAAACGAATACACGATTCCAACAAGCAGAAAAATAGCAGTGTTCAAGACGAAAAAATAGATTTTCAGATATAGTTTAAAATATTGTAAATAAAAAGAGCAACTAAAATTTTAGTCGCTCTTTTTTATTTTCTTTAAAGATTATTAAATAGAATTATCGTTTTTAGCTGTGTTTTTTAGAAGTAAATATCCTAAACTACCCGCCAGTATAGATGCTGTAAGGATGGCAAATTTAGCCGAATCCTGCAGTTCTTGGCTGTCTTTAAAAGAAAGCAGTGCGATGAAAATAGACATCGTAAAACCTATCCCTGCCAATAGTCCAGCTCCTGCCATGTGAATCCATCGGCTTCGGTCAGGAAGGCTACTGATTTTCAGTTTTATAGCGATGAAAGAGAATAGGTTAATTCCAACAAGTTTTCCTAAAATAAGACCCAATACTATTCCATATCCAAAGTTTGAAAATAGCCCATCTACCATACCGCCTTTGAAAGTAATATTGGTATTTGCAAGTGCGAAAATCGGCATGATAGCATAGCTCACAGGAAGGTGTAAAGTATGTTCTAACTTTTCTAATGGAGAAGGCTCTGATTCGTTTTCTGAATTAGCAGGAATAGTAAAAGCTAAAATAACACCTGCAATGGTAGCATGAATACCAGAATGGTGCATGAAATACCATAAAAACGCTCCTGGAATTAGATAAAAAATATGCTTTTTAACTTTAAAATAATTTAATGCAGCAAGTAAAACGATGACTAAACCGCTGTAAGCAAGATAATTCCAATGAATTTCATCCGTGTAGAAAATCGCAATTACTACAATCGCTCCTAAGTCATCCACAATCGCTAAAGCAGCCAAAAATACTTTTATTGCAGAAGGGACGCTTTTTCCCAGCATAGAAACAATAGCCAGGGAAAAGGCGATATCCGTAGCCATAGCAATAGCCCAGCCATTGCTATATTGCGTGCCATGATTGAAAATAGTAAAAATAATTGCTGGAACTATCATTCCGCCAATCGCCGCAAAGATAGGAAGCGAGGCGTTTTTGAAGTTGGAAAGTTCGCCTTTGAGAAGTTCTCGTTTTATTTCTAAACCTACTAAAAGGAAGAAAACCGCCATCAGACCGTCATTTATCCACATACTTACAGAATATGGACCTACCATTTTATCTAAAACAGCCTGAAATCCAGTTGCTGCCGAAGAGTTGGCTATCATCAGAGAAATGGTAACACATAAAACCAATAAAACCCCTGAGGACTGGCTGTTTGAGAAAAATTCTTTAAAAAATTTTGTTATACGCATTTTTAATTATTTTTAAATTGAACTTTAAGATTTACAAATATAACAAAAATCATGATTATTTTTTTGAAAACCCTTCAAATAATCGTAAATTTGTAAGAGATAATAATATTTTTAGTTATGAGAACATTTATTAAAGGTGCTTCCATATTGGGAGTTTTGTTGTTACTTTTTATGTCATGCAGCGGTGCGAAAGTTTATAATTCTAATGACCTATTGGCAGTAACATCCAATCAGAAAAAAATAGCGATTTTGCCACCTAAAGTTTCTATGCTTGAAGGTAAATATACAGGGCGTTTTGACCAGTCTAAGGAGCAGGAATCGGCTAATTTTCAGAAGGAAATGTATGCTTGGTTTTTGAAGAGATTTTCTCAGAATAATGTGAGCCAAGAAATACAAGATATAGAAACTACAAATACAAAACTGAAAAGAGCAGGATACCCTGAAAAAGAATTGACAAAGAGCGAAATATGCGCTATTCTTGGGGTAGATGCTGTTGTAAGTTCTAATTATGTACTGACTAAACCTATGCCGCAGGGAGTGGCAGTGGCGGCATCTGTCTTGCTTGATTATGAGGGAACAACCAATGAAATCACCGCAGATATGAATATTTATGACAGAAATACTGATAAAATATTTTGGAATTACAGCAATAAATATTCAGGTGGGTGGAGAAGCAGTCATAGCGATATTGTAGAAAATCTTTTGAGAAATGCAAGTAAGAAAATGCCTTACGGAGCAAAGAAATAAAAACATAAACGCCCTTTTTTAGGGCGTTTTTTTATAATCTTTTTACTTTTTTGATGCCTTCTATCTGCGCCAGTTGTTTCAATAAATCATCCAATTGGTTTTTGTTTTTAACTTCTAATGAGATGGTTCCGATGAAAATTCCATCAATGGAGTTGATTGAGATTCCTTTCATGTCGATGTGCATATTATTAGAGATAATGGATGCTACATCATTTATTATTCCCATTCTGTCCATTCCTTGGAGTTCTATTTTGATGTTATTGATGAACCTTTCAGAGTTCACCCATTTAGCGAGCATTACACGATAGTCGTAGTTTGCACGGAGGTTTATGGCATTGGGACAGTTCTCATTATGCACTTTAATTCCATCATTTATTGTTAAAAATCCGAAAATCTTATCTCCAGGAATCACTGTACAGCATTTTGCGAAAGAATAGGATAATTTTTCCTCATTTCGCCCAAAAACAATCAGGTCTAAATCTGATTTTGGTGTTTCTACAAACTCGGTTTTGTCCTTTCGAAACCGCTGTAAAAGGCTTCCGAAGAAACTTTTTTTGCTGTCCAAATATTCCTTTAAATTGGAAGTGTCGAGTGTTCCTTCGTAGAATTTCAGGAATAAATCCTGTGAGGTTTTTAGGTTAAAATATTTCTGAATATTATTGAGTTCCTCTTCCGTAAAGTTGATTTTGGCGTGTCTCAGTTTTCTTTGGAAAATTTCTTTTCCTTCGGCTACTTTTTGGTTTTTTTCCGAGTTTAAAACCGCCTTTATTTTAGAACGAGCCTTGGAAGTTACTACAAAATCCAGCCAATCTTTTTTCGGTTTTTGGTTGGGAGAGGAGATGATGTCTATCTGGTCGCCATTTTTCAGGACATAACTTATCGGTTGCAGTTTGCCGTTGATTTTAGCGCCACTGCATTTCATTCCCAATTCAGAATGCACCATGAAAGCAAAATCCAGTGCTGTCGCACCTTTTGGAAGGATTTTAACATCTCCTTTTGGCGTGAAAATAAAAACTTCTTTGGTGTATAGATTTAGCTTAATGCTGTCCAAAAGCTCCGTAGTGGAGAGCGATTGCTGGTTGTCCAAAACTTCCCGAATCTGAACCACCCATTGTTCAAAGTTTTTGTCATCAGAGTTTTGGCTGAACCCTTCTTTGTATTTGTAATGGGCAGCGACTCCTTTTTCTGCGATTTCATCCATTCGCTCGCTTCGGATTTGCACTTCTACCCACTTGTTGTCAGGCCCTAGGATAGTCAAATGAAGACTTTCATAGCCTGTACTTCTCGGCTGGGTAATCCAGTCCCGCATTCGTGCAGGATTGCTGTGATAGAGGTCGGTAATGATGGAATAAATTTTCCAAGCGAGGAACTTTTCATTTTTAAAATCTGATTTGTAGATGACACGGATGGCGTAGTTATCATAAACTTCCTCAAAAGGAATGTTCTGTTTCAGCATTTTTCTGTAAATAGAGCTGATGGATTTCGCCCTTCCTTTAATCTTAAAATTGAGTTTTTCTTCTTTCAGTTTTTCAGAAACATGTTCTATGAACTCTTGAACATAGCCCTCGCGATGTTCTTTGGCTATGATGAGTTTTTCAGAAATCTCGTTGTAGATTTCGGGCATGTTGTATTTTAGGGATAAATCTTCTAATTCAGATTTTATGTTGTAAAGACCCAGCCTGTGAGCCATAGGAGCGTAGATGTATACGGTCTCAGAGGCTATTTTTTTCTGTTTGTCTGGGCGCATACTGTCCAGCGTTCTCATGTTGTGAAGGCGGTCAGCTATTTTGATGAGAATTACCCTAAAATCATCCGATAGAGTGAGCAGGAGTTTTCGGTAGTTTTCGGACTGCACGGAGATGTTTTGGTTATTCATCACGGAAATTTTGGTAAGTCCGTTCACTACATCAGCGATTTTCTTCCCAAAGAGTTTTTCTATATCCTCATAGGTGTAGTTGCTGTCTTCTATCACATCATGAAGCAGCGCTGCCGCGATGCTGGTAGCACCTAGACCTATTTCCTCAGCCACGATTTTTGCCACCGCTATAGGATGGAAAATGTAGGGTTCTCCAGTCTTTCGGCGCTGGTCTTTGTGGGCATCCCAAGCCACATCAAAAGCCTTTTTGATGAGTTCCAGCTGTTCCTCATTCAGCTTTCGGTAGGTGTGGTGGATTAGGTCATCGTATCTTTTGAGGATTTCTATTCGTTCTTGTTGTTCATCGGTGCTCATCTTTGGGAAATTTTAGGATATTACGAAAGTAATAAAAAATATTAAACATTACAAATATCCTCTCTTTTTTATATTTTTGTAAGTTCTAAATATTTTGAAATTTATGAAAACTATACATATTCAAGCCAAGGAGTTTTTTGAATTATTAAAGCTGAAAGACCAGTCTATGTGGGATATTTTTGCCCAAATGATAGATGGCGAGGAAAAGGAAATTCTCTTTCTGGATGAGGAGGGAAAGTTTCTTTTTGGTTACCGCCTGCCTGCGACTTTGGAAAAAATGCAGGAGGACAAAAAGCTTTTTGCAGAGAAATATGCTGAAAAAATCATGCTGAATTAGTCTCGGCAAGGGAAAAATCCTTAAATTTGGGGCTTTATATTTCGTTTTTAAAATCAAAAAATGGGAAAGAAAAACATATTTACAGATGCCTTCGGCAATTGGTATATTTTGAAAAGATTGGTGGTGTTTATCTTTGGTCTGGTTTCTTACCGAAGGTTCAATGGTTTTAATAAACTGAAAATCACAGGAACGGAGCATTTGGTGGATTTACCAAAGACTAATGTGCTTTTTGTCTCCAATCACCAGACTTATTTTGCGGATGTGGCAGCGATGTATCATGTCTTTTGTGCAGTGAATAATGGCTTTATCAATACAATTGCTAATCCCATCTATATTCTCAATCCCAAAGTAGATTTCTACTATGTGGCAGCGGAAGAAACCATGAACAAAGGGCTTCTTACAAGGATTTTTAAGCTGGTGGGAGCTGTTACCGTGAAAAGAACTTGGCGTGCCAATGGGCAGAATGTCAATAGAAAAGTAGATATGTCCGAAGTAGAAAACATCCTAAAAGCGCTAGACAACGGCTGGGTGGTGTCTTTCCCGCAGGGAACTACGGCTGCTTTTGCTCCTGGGAGAAAGGGAACAGCAAAACTTGTCCTACAGCAGAGAGCGATAGTAATTCCTGTGAAAATCAATGGTTTCCGCAGGGCTTTTGACAAAAAAGGATTAAGACTGAAAGTGACAGGCGTGCAGCCGACAATGGAGTTTAAAAAGCCGCTTGACATAGACTATGACAACGAAAGCGCTGAAGAGATTTTGGATAAAATCATGAATGCCATAGAGCAGACACCAAAGCACAATGTCCTCCATGAATATGACCAAGAGCTGGAACGAAAAAAACAAGAAGAAAAATCACAAGCATAAAAGAAAAATATGAAAGTTCATTTTATCGCCATAGGAGGGAGTGCCATGCACAATCTTGCTATCGCACTGAAAAATAAAGGCTATGAGGTTACAGGCTCTGATGATGCCATCTTTGAACCCTCAAAAACACGATTGGAACAGAAAGGCATTCTTCCAAAGGAGTTTGGCTGGTTTCCAGAGAAAATCACAGCGGATATAGATGCTGTAATTTTGGGAATGCACGCCCATGCGGACAATCCAGAATTGGCAAGAGCCAAGGAATTAGGATTAAAAATCTATTCGTATCCAGAATTCCTCTATCAGCAAAGCAAGGAAAAAACCAGAGTGGTAATTGCTGGTTCACATGGGAAAACCACCATCACTTCTATGATTCTGCATGTGCTGAATTTTCACAACAAGGAAATAGACTACATGGTGGGCGCCCAGCTGGAAGGGTTTGACTGCATGGTGAAAATCACCGAGGATACAGACTTTATGATTTTGGAAGGTGATGAGTATCTTTCTTCTGCCGAGGACAGACAGCCTAAATTTCTGCATTATCACCCAAATATTGCCCTAATCAGCGGCATTGCATGGGATCATATCAATGTTTTTAAGACTTTTGATGATTATTTAGAACAGTTTAGAAAATTTACCGAAAGCATCACTTCTGGTGGAGTTTTGGTGTATAATGAGGAAGATGAAGAAGTGGTAAAAATAGTAGAAAACAGCCAAAAATATTTCCGAAAACTGCCTTACAAAACTCCTGAATACAGCATCCGCGAGGGAAAAGTTTATCTAAAAACAAGCATGGGAGAAATTCCGCTCTCTGTTTTTGGGAAACATAATTTGCTCAATATGGAAGGTGCAAAACTTATCTGCCAGCAGCTTGGCATTATGGAAGAGGAGTTTTATGAGGCGATAATGAGTTTCAAAGGTGCTTCCAAGCGATTAGAAAAAGTGGAGAGAAAAGATGGCGGAATTTTGTATAAAGATTTTGCTCACGCTCCATCCAAGGTAAAAGCAACTGTGGCGGCTTTCAAGGAGCAGTTTAAGCAGGAAAAAACTTACGGATTTTTAGAGCTTCATACTTATAGTTCTCTGAATCCCATATTTTTAGAACAATACAAAGGAGCAATGGACGGGCTGGATACAGGAGTGATTTTCTATTCGGAAGAAGCCTTGAAAATCAAACGAATGGAGCCAATTTCGCCTGAAATGATTAAAGAAAAATTCGGTAATCCAGACCTGAAAGTCTTTACCAATGCCGAAAGTCTCCACGAATACTGGAATACACTAGATAAGACCCAAGGCGCTTACCTGATGATGAGTTCAGGGAATTTTGGAGGATTAGACTTAGTTAATTAGTTTTCAATGAAATAGGTCGTTTAGGCTTATTCTAAATATTATCAATAAAAATAATGGAGTACAACACAAACCGCACAAAGTTACTCATGCCAGAATATGGCAGAAACATCCAGATGATGGTAGAGTATTGTAAATCACTACCTTCTAAGGAAGAACGAAACGAAGTGGCGAAAACCATAGTAGAATTTATGGGACAAAGAAATCCTCATCTCCGTGATGAGGAAAATTATAAACATAAACTCTGGGATCACTTGTATATTTTGGCAGATTATGATTTGGATGTAGATGCGCCGTATCCTTTCCCAACGAGGGAGGAACTTGCGCAGAAGCCCAAAAGAATGGACTATCCTTCTTTTGAAAATGAATATAAATTCTACGGAAAGAGTATTTTACAGCTTATAGATAGGGCTATAGAGCTGGAAGAAGGCGAGGAGAAAGAGGCTCTGATACAGGTAATAGCCAATAATATGAAAAAATCCTATAATGTCTATAACAAAGAACATGTGCAGGATGAAGTGATTTTCAGGCATTTGAAGGAACTTTCTCAGGATAAATTAGATTTGACAGGAATAGAAACTTTAGACAAAAGTAAAATCTATCATCCTAACAGAAACAAGAGAAATAATCATAAAAAAAGAAACCATCATTCACAAAAAAATAGAAAAAGATGACAGAAGCATTTCAGATAAGAGGAGGAAAAAAACTAAGCGGAGAAATCACACCACAAGGAGCTAAAAACGAAGCGCTGCAAATACTTTGCGCTGTGCTTTTGACTTCTGAGCCTGTGAGAATCAGTAATATACCAGACATCAAGGATGTTAATCGTTTGATAGAAATCCTGCAAGATTTTGGGGTAAAAGTAATTAAAAACGGAAAAGGCGATTTTACTTTTCAGGCTGATAATATCCATTTTGACTACATTAAATCAAAGGAATTTAGAAAAGATGGAGCGAAGCTTAGAGGCTCTGTGATGCTTTTAGGGCCGATGCTTGCGCGTTTTGGTGAGGCGTATATGCCCACACCAGGGGGAGATAAAATAGGAAGAAGAAGGCTGGATACTCATTTTCAAGGGTTTGTGGAGCTGGGAGCAGAATTTAATTTTAATGAAGAAGAAAGTTTTTACACCCTTACAGCTAAGGAATTAAACGGAAAATTTATTCTCTTGGAGGAGGCTTCAGTAACAGGGACGGCCAATATCATCATGGCGGCTGTTTTGGCTAAAGGAACGACTCAAATCTACAATGCAGCCTGTGAGCCGTATCTTCAGCAGCTCTGCAAGATGCTCAATAGAATGGGAGCAAAAATAACAGGAATAGGCTCTAACCTGCTAACCATAGAAGGTGTGGAAAGCCTAGGAGGAACGGAACATGTTCTCCTTCCAGATATGGTGGAAATCGGTTCTTGGATTGGGCTGGCAGCGATGACAAAGTCAGAAATTACCATCAAGAATGTGAACTGGGAACAGCTCGGCATCATTCCTGATACATTCCGAAAATTAGGGATTAAATTAGAGCGAAAAGGAGATGATATCTATATCCCATCGCAGGAAAATTATAAAATACAAAAGTTCATCGATGGGTCTATTTTGACCGTTTCTGATGCTCCTTGGCCAGGTTTTACGCCAGATTTGCTTTCAATTATTTTAGTTGTAGCTACTCAGGCGAAAGGAAGTGTGCTTGTTCATCAGAAAATGTTCGAAAGCCGTCTGTTTTTCGTGGATAAACTAATCGATATGGGAGCTCAAATCATCCTTTGTGACCCGCATAGAGCCACAGTAATAGGGCTTAACCACGAGACGCCATTGAGAGGAACTACATTGATTTCGCCAGACATCAGAGCAGGAAATGCCCTTCTGATAGCGGCTCTTTCGGCTGAAGGGAAAAGTATAATCCACAATATAGAGCAGATAGACCGAGGCTACGAAGACATAGAAGGCCGATTAAAAGCCATAGGCGCAGATATAGAGCGAATAAAAATTTAATTTAATCTTCAAAAAAACTAGTGATGAAAAGGTTTTTTATCAATCAAAATGATTTGTCCGATAAGTTTTGGAATATTGAATATGAAGGAGAGGAGCAAATCATTCATTATGGAAAAATAGGGACTGCTGGGCGAGAAATGACAAAGAAATTCGCGAGTGAAGAGGAATGCCAAAAGGAAAGCGAAAAACTCATCACTCAAAAAATGAAAAAAGGCTATGTAGAAGTTTCTCCAAATGAGGAAATTCCTGCTAAAATAGAAATGAGCGAGGAGGAAAAAGCTGAATTTTTGTTTTGGGAAGCCATCGAAAAAAGCTATAAATACAACAAGAAAAAGTGGGATGCCTACGATGTAGAAGAGCATCTGGAAAAGCTGACAAGTTATCTGGCGAAGCATGGAAAAGAGCGTTTGGTATTTTTTGAAAAAACTATGCAAGAAAAACTGATGGAACTCTATACCGCCCAAATAGCAGAGCTTTACATCATTTTGAATTGTGATTTTGAGAAAAAAGATGGTGTTTATTCTTTTGAGGAAGAGCCTTATGTTTCTGCTGATGGATTTATCTATTTCCGATGCTGGCTTCTGCTGAAAGGGAAAGAATTTTTTGAGGATATAACCAAAGATATCAATGCCTTCATTAGCGGGAAATATCATTTTGACATAGGGGACACTTGGGCAGAGGGACTGCTCTATGTGAGTGATGATGCCTATTCTGAAAACCATGAAAACGAAGATGAGAGCGAAATAAGGGACATTGTCTATGAAAAATATCCACATATTAATTATGATAATATAGTGGAAATAAAGGGAGAAATCGCTGGAGGTAAAAAATTATTTGAGAAATATCCAGCTCTTGTGAAGGAGATTTGTGATTTGAGATAAGTTAGTAAAATTAGTTAAAAATAGAATTTAAATACATAAAAAATGAAAACATACGCAGGAATACCAGAAGAAAATGCAACATTAGAAAATTCAAAAGTAATGCTGGTGACAGTTCCCTATGATGGAACTTCTACATGGGGAAAGGGAGCCGATAAAGGCCCTGAACTTTTCTTAGATGCATCAGAAAATATGGAACTCTATGATATAGAGACTGCTACAGAGCCATATTTGGAGGGAGTTTATTTGGCTGGGGAAGTTACAGAGGACTCTTCGCCAGAAGCTATGACAGAGGCGGTTTATCAAAAAACAAAAGAGATGCTTCAGCATGAGGACAAGCTTTTCACGCTTTTTGGTGGGGAACATTCTGTGTCCATCGGTTCTATCCGTGCAGTGGGAGAGAAGTACGAAAACCTTACGGTGCTTCAGCTGGATGCCCATACAGACCTAAGACCAGAGTTTCATGGTTCTACTTCTAATCATGCTTGTGCTGTTTTTGAGGCTAATCAAAAGCATAATTTGGTTCAGGTAGGAATCCGTTCGTGTGATGTGGAAGAAATGCAGTATGTCCCAAAAGGACAGTGTTTCTGGGCGCATGAGATTGCTGAAAATCCAAACTGGATAGAAGATGTCCTTAGTAAAGTTTCTGGTAATGTGTATATTACGATAGATTTGGATGCTTTTGATCCATCTATTGCGCCATCTACGGGAACGCCAGAACCAGGAGGATTGGC
>JABCOA020000172.1 GCA_013333875.2 Flavobacteriaceae bacterium
ATTTTCTTTGAAAGTGTTTTTTGTTTTTGATATTTTATTGAATATAAAGTAATTTGTTTTATAAATAATACCTTAATTTAGAAGTATGAAAAACATACAATCTTTATTATTGATGCTTCTCATCTTTCTTTTTATAGGAGGTGTGAATGCTGTCTTGGGGCTTTTAGTTTTTTCTTATGCACTAATTTCTGAGTTTGGGTTTGTAATTTTATATAGTCTTTCTATCCCTATTTTGGGAATGCTTTTTAGTAAAATCAAATTTTCAAATATTATTTATAGGTTGGGTGGATTGAGTTTAATAGTTGGTTTTTTAGGATTGTTGGGAGTAGTGTTTTACTCAATTTTTGTTGAAAAAATAGATGAGAAAGTTCTTTATCTATTTATGAGTATAACTAGTATGGGAATGATTATCACTTATCCTTTTTTACAAGTGAAAAGGAATTGAATAACATGAGTTCGACTTAAACTACAGCTTTTTCCTTATCAATAATTCTTCTGTAAGTTAATAGAAGTTTTTTTGTCAAAAAATAAGCAAAAGCCCTGATTATCGATTTTTTTACAAGAAAAAAAGTTGCTTTTCTTATATCGAACTCATGCTAAATTAGTAATTTTGTATTGCTTTGAGAAAACCTTCAGTGTGTAGGGTATAGAAAAACTGTATGTTCTCTTCAGGAATATCGCCTAAAGCACGCAGTACGCTTACAGCAAAATGTAATGCACTATCACCCTTGGCGGTTACTACCTCGTTATCACTCACGGCTTCAGTGGTAGTAAGGATGAAATTCTCTCCATTGGTATAAAGCGGAGCATCTTTTATCTCATCAAAATCATTGTTAGTGTGTTTCACATCGTTTAGTAAACCATTCACAGCGCAAAAATATGCACTATCACAAATAGCTCCCAATACTTTGCCATTAGCTTTTATCTTTTGGGCAAGGGTTAGCAGCTGAGAGGTTTGTTCCTGAGAAAGATTGCGCCAAGAACCTTCTGCTCCAATGAACACAAGAGCCGAAATATCCTCTGGAATTTCCCAAATACTAAGGTCGGGTAAGGCTTTGAGATTGCCGATAGAGGTTTTCACTTCTTTATCGGTTGAAGCATACAAAACAGTGTATTGTGTTGTACCTAATTGTTCATTGCCAAGAGCAGCAGAAAGGTAAGCCAATTCCCAATTGGCAAACTTGTCTAAAATGACGAATACTATTTTTTTCATTACAATAATTTAATGGCTAAATTTTCAGTCTGTTTTATCCTTTGATAGATAAAAATTTACTATTTTTTACTAAAAAAACCTGTAAAGAGTTGTAAATAAACACTTTACAGGTTATGGTGAACGCGGAAGGAGTCGAACCCTCAACCTCCAGAGCCGTAATCTGGCACTCTATCCAATTGAGCTACGCGTCCTGAATTTTAGTTTTGCAAATATAATACTTTTTTGCTTTCTTTGAACTATGAAATGGAAAAAAATATTATACATCACCAGTTTTTTTGTGGTGTTGTCGTGTAAGAAATCTGATAACCAATCAATTAAATCTTGGGAAGTGATTTCTGAAAATGTTCAATATAGCGAGCAAAATGACAAATTTTTATTAAAATCTAGAAAATTTGAGTATTCTTTTGAAAAAAATGAACTGCCTTTTTCCAAAGTGATTTTGCTTAATAACAGCCTTTTGGGATATTTTTTAGAACTTGGGCAGGAAGAAAAAATAGTAGGAATTTCTGGTGTTCAGTATATTTATTCCAATGAAATACAGCAACTTGTAGAAAAAAATAAAATTCAGAATGTAGGCTCTGACCAAAAGTATGATATTGAAAAAATTCTTGAACTAAAACCAGATGTGATTTTCACGAATTACATAGAAACTTTTGAAAATACCTATAAAATCCTGCAAGATAATGGGATAAAAATCATTTTTTTAGATGAATATTTAGAGGAGACACCTTTAGATAAAGCAGCTTATTTAAAGCTGTTTGGGAAACTTTTAGGAGAGGAAAAACGAGCAGAGGAAATCTATGCTAAAATCAAAAATGATTATGAAAGCATAAAACAAAAAGCACAGAAATCGCCCAATAAACCGAAAGTTTTGGCTAATGAAATGTATGGAAATCACTGGTATATTGCTGGAGGAAAAACTTTTTCGGCTAATTATCTGAAAGATGCAGGGGCGGACTATATTTTCAAGGAAAATCAGGATAAAAAATCTGTGCCTATCAGTTTTGAAGAAGTTTTTGTGAAGTCTAAAAATGCTGAATTTTGGGTAAATGCGGGCAATTATAGAACGAAAAAAGAACTTTTGGCTATGAATGCTGTTTATGAGAAACTGGATGTCTATCAGAAAGGAAAAATTTTTGGGATGAATAAAAGAAGGAGAGGGATGGCTAATGATATTTTTGAGAGTGGAGCTGTTCGTGCAGATTTGGTTTTAAGGGATTATGTGAAGATTTTTCACCCAGAAATTTTATCCAAAGATACCTTGGTCTACATGCAGGAAATAAAATAATCACCATCAGCGTTTAAAATATAATAAAATTTTAAGATGAAAAATAGTTTTTGCTTTTTATTAGTATTGTTTTTTCAGAGTTTTTTTTCTCAAGATATTTCTAAAAAACTAGATCAAGCGACCAAAAGTTTCTTGAATGAACCAGAGATGTATTCAGCGAATCTTTCTTTCTATGTAGCCGATGAGCAGGGGAATTTTATTTATGAATATCAAGGAAATAAAGGGCTTTCCACAGCGAGTACACAGAAGGTTTTCACGGCGATGGCAGCTTTGGAGATACTTGGAAAAGATTTCCGATACACCACCAAAGTGTCTTACACAGGAAATATAGAGGAAGGCAGGCTGTCAGGGGACTTGATAGTAAGTTCCAATGGCGACCCTACACTCGGCAGCTGGCGATATACAGGCTATAAACCTGAGGATTTTCAAAATAAAGTAATACAAGCCATTAAATCATTGGGAATCTATAAGATAGGAGGAAATTTAATAATAGATGACAGCTATTTTGATATTCAGACTATCCCTGGCGGCTGGCCTTGGAATGATATAGGAAATTACTATGGAGCGGGAGTTTGGGGAGTGAACTGGCGTGAAAATCAGTTTGATATGCATATAAGTGGAGGTGCTAATGCAGGGGCTTCTACATCTTTTAAGAAAATTGTAAATCTTCCAGAGCAGGTAAAATGGGTAAATGAAACCCAATCTGCAGGCAAGGAAACAGGGGACAGAAGCATCATCTACACAGCGCCGTATTCGGAGGTAGCCTATATCAATGGAACTCTTCCCAGTGGAAAGACAACCGTAGTCTCGGGTTCTGTCCCAAATCCACCTATACAGCTTGGTTTAGAAATGTATAACTGGTTGTCAAACAATGATATAGAGCTTAAAGGAAAAGTAACTTCCACCTCACAGCTTTTGATAGAAGGGAATGAGTATAGACCTTTACAAGGAAAAGAAATTTTAGTGCATTATTCTCCTACGATGGACAAAATAGTTTATTGGTTTATGAGAAAAAGTGTGAATCTGTATGGAGAAACTCTTGTAAAAACTTTTGGAAAGGTTAAAAATGATAATTCTTCTTTTTCAAATGGCGTGAAAATTCTCAAAGATTTTTGGAAAAGTAAAGGAATCCAAGCACCAATGATAAATTTCGCTGATGGAAGCGGACTTTCGCCACAGAACTATGCATCTGCAAGAGCAGAAGTTCAGGCTTTGATTTGGGGTAAAAAACAAAGTTGGTTCCCTATATTTGAAGAATCTATGCCTCTGTATAACGGCATGAAAATGAAGAGCGGAACGATAAAAGATGCCAAAGCCTATGCAGGATATCACACATCGAAAGAGGGCAAAAAGTATGTTTTTGCGGTGATAGTGAACAACTACCATGGGAGTAATGTAAATGCGAAATTGTTTAAACTTTTAGATATATTAAAATAAAAATGAGGTATCTTACTTCATCATTCGTTCGCTGGCTTATATTTTTGTTCCTCACTCTCGCAGTGGTGGTGTTGGCTGTTTCTTCTACAACGCTGATAGACAGGTTGAAAAAGCAAGAAATTCAGAGAATAGAGGTTATCGCTACGGCTATGAAATTCATGCAGGATGAGCATATCAATGACCCTGAAACACTGGAGCTTATTTTGGCTATTTTAAAGGATAATAACTCTATTCCCATTATTCTGACAGATGAAAACTATGAGCCTATTTTGGCCGAGGGAACTTATAGAAATATTCCAGATGAAATCGTGGAAGATCCTAAAAAACTCAATGCTTTGATTCAGAAAATGGGAAGAACCTACAAGCCTTTCCTTATCACAATGCCCAATGGCAAGAATCAGTATGTATTTTACTCAAATTCCCTGTTTTTGGATAGATTGGACTATTATCCTATAATTTTAGCGAGTTTGATAGGTGGGTATTTATTGGTTTGTCTTTGGTTTTTTAGAACGATAAAAAGAACGGATGAAAACTATCTCTGGGCAGGGCTGGCAAAGGAAACTGCGCACCAGATAGGAACGCCTCTATCATCTATGATTGGCTGGGTAGAAATCTTAAAAATAGAAAATGCTGATAACGAGGGAGTTTTGGAAATAGAAAAAGATGTTAAACGACTGATGGTAATTTCGGAGAGGTTTTCTAAAATAGGGTCTATTCCAGAGCTGAACGACCTCAATTTATCAGAAACAATTCAAACGAATTTTGATTATTTAAAGACAAGAATTTCGAGCCAAGTGGATTTCGTGCTGTATCTTCCAGAGCGGGAAGTTCTCATTCCGCACAGCAGGATTTTGATGAGCTGGGTGATAGAAAATTTAGGGAAACACGCCGTGGATGCTATGAAAGGCAAAGGGCGACTGGTGATTTCGCTGGTGGAGAAGGATAATCAAATCTATATAGAATTTAAGGATAATGGCTGTGGTA
>JABCOA020000173.1 GCA_013333875.2 Flavobacteriaceae bacterium
ACAGCCATAGAAATGGACAAAATAGCAGAGCCTTTCATCAAGAGAAGAGCCGTAAGACACTTAGAAAAAGGAAGAGTTGTCATCTTCGGAGCAGGAACAGGGAACCCTTATTTCACTACGGATACAGCAGCTACGCTAAGAGCTATAGAAATAGGAGCTGATGTAATTCTGAAAGGAACCCGAGTAGATGGCATCTACGACAGCGACCCAGAGAAAAACGACAATGCTATGAAATTCAATAGCTTATCATTCAATGAAGTTATTGAGAAAAACCTTAAAGTAATGGATATGACGGCTTTTACTCTAAGTCAAGAGAACAATCTCCCTATCATTGTCTTTGATATGAATAAAGAGAATAATCTCCTAAAAATAGTAGAAGGAGAAGATATAGGAACTATCGTAAACTAAATGTGTAATTTATCAAATTTTCAATATACAATGGAAGAATTAGAACTTATCATAGCATCTGCTAAACAAGAAATGGATGCAGCGATAAAACATTTGGATCATGCTTTCCAAAAAATCAGAGCTGGAAGAGCCTCTACAGCTATGGTGCAAGATGTAATGGTGGAATATTACGGAGCGATGACACCGCTTTCGCAGGTTGCCAATGTCTCTATCCCTGATGCCATGACCATCTCTATCCAGCCTTGGGACAAAAACGCCATAGGAGCGATAGAAAAAGCAATTATCGTTTCTAACCTTGGTTTTGCACCTTCTAATAATGGTGAAAATATCATTCTAAATGTACCGCCTCTAACGGAAGAAAGAAGAAAAGAATTAGCAAAACAAGCCAAAGCAGAAGCTGAACAGACAAAAGTAACCATCCGTAACGCAAGACAAGAAGCGATGAAAGACCTCAAAAAATTAGAAGGAGTTTCAGAGGATGTTATCAAAGATACGGAAAGTAAAATTCAGGAATTGACTGATAAATATGTCAAAAGTTCTGATGAACACTTGAAAGTAAAAGAAGCAGACATTATGAAAATATAATGTAAAATCGGTCTCCAAAAAGACCGATTTTTATTTTATAACAAGAGTAGATTGATATCATTAAATTTAAGCCCAAATTTATCACAAACCAGCTGTTTGGTATGGCGGCCTTTGTACATATAAAATCCTTGTCTGCAGTCATTTCCTAATTTTAATACATTTTCTAAACCGCCTTCTTCATTGATTTTCAGAAGATAGCTCAAAAAGAAATTACTAATGGCTTTACTGGTAGTTCTTGGAATTTTGGAAGTCAAATTCGGTAGTCCAGAATGCAGGATTCCGTGCTTCTCCACATAAGGCTTCTCAAAATCGGTAACTTCCGTAGTTTCCACACATTTCCCTGTATCTATGGTTAAATCTACGATGACGCTTCCCTGTTTCATCAGCGTTACCATTTTTTCTGTCACGATAGGCGGCATATTTATTCTCGGAATAGTTCCTATCAGTACATCGGCTCTTCGGAGGCTTTTGGCCAGTTCCTTTGGGTCTATCATCGAAGTGGATATTCGGCTGCCTATGGAATTTTGGATATTTCTAAGTTTGGATAGAGAATTATCAAAAACCCTCACCGTGGCACCCAGCCCTATCGCTGCTCTCACCGCATATTCTCCCACGATATCCGCTCCCAAAACCACCACTTCCACAGGGCGCACTCCTGTAATTCCGCCCAGCATAAGCCCTTTTGAAACAGCAAGCATCTCCGATGCACAAAGCACTGACATTCCGCCCGCTATCTCGCCTATCAGCTTTACCAGCATCTGCTCTTTATTTTCATCTTCTATGAACTCGTAGGCTATGGCATTGATTTTCTTTTCAGAAAGTTTCTTAAAATACTCTTTTTCTCTAAGGTTAATCTGTAATGCACTGATTATATAAGAATTAGGCTTTAATAATGCTATCTCTTCCAAAGAAGGCGCACTTACTTTCAGTACCAAATCCTGCTCAAAAGCTTTAGTTTTATCCACTATAATAGCTCCTGCCTCAGAATACTCCAAATCACTGAAAAACGCCCTTTTACCCGCATCAGACTCTATCATGAGTTTATACCCATATTGCGTCAAAACCTGCACAGCATCAGGAGTTATCGGCACTCTATTTTCATTCAGAGAGGACTCTTTCGGAACGCCTATGGTCATAATTCCCCCTTTCTTTATCACTTCCAGTCTTTCCTCTTGCGGTACCAGCTCTTTCTCGGTAAAAGGAATAAAAACACTACTGTTCATGGGATATTTTTAAAACTATTTATTGCTGTCAATCATTTTTTGATGAAAAGGAAATTTTCCTTGTGCTTCCTGTATTTTCTATTTTCATCTCGTAGTATGGGATATTGTAGAGTTCCTCTTCATAAATCTCTGGCCACTCTATAATGGACAAAAATCCGTTGTCTATATATTCCTCTATCCCAATGTCTTGGATTTCTTCCACGCTTTTCATTCTATAAAGGTCAAAATGAAACACCTTCCCTTTTGGCGTATTATATTCATTCACAATTGAATAAGTGGGAGAATCCACACCATCTGCACTTCCCATTTCCTCCAGCAGATATTTGGTAAAAGTGGTTTTCCCTGCACCCAGATTGCCTTTTAACAGCAAAATATTATGCTTCATGTGTGGAAAAATGCTTTTTATAACTTCTTTCCAGCCATCCAAATTATCAATTTCAAAATCCATTACATAAAACTTATTTTCAAAGATAAATATTTTTATATCAAGAATCGAATAAATTTAGGTCAGACTTTAAATTTATCTTTACAAATCAAGTAACACTTTTACAATATTTACTGCATATTCACTCAAATGACATATCAGACAAAACATAATATGTCTCACGAACTTCCTTATAAAAAGGATGATAGAAATTTTCATAAAAAACTATGGTATCACCTTTTATTTCTCCTTGTTCTCTTTTATAAAAACCACTATCACCACATAAAAAATATTCTACCTTTATTTTATTGTCTTCTACTCGCCAGTAGCCAATGTTAGGAGCATTTTCCCAGCTTTTATTAAAGGTATCGCTTGGCTTTATCGTAAAACCATCTTGAGAGGTAAAGAAAATCAGTCTTCCATCCGAGTAAAATTTAAGAGCGAAAGATGTAATCGACTTTCCCAAATAAGTCTTATCAAATACAAGTTTATCCGTTTCTTTGAATGGTGTTTTAAGCAGTTTAAAATTCGGACGCTTCGGTCTGCACATTCCATTTCCCCATGTTCCTTTATGCATAAAAAAACAAGAATTACACAATAACGCCCCAACAAATAATAATACTAATTTTTTCATATTTAAATTCACTTTTGGATTATAAACAAATCTCCCTTCTCCTAAGCAATTATCTAAAATCTTTCACTTTTTGAGATTAATTAAAAAGATAAATTTTATTTATACTTTTCATCCAATCTATTCTCTAATATAGTATAAAGTTCATATACTATTTCCCCTGTATCTGTTTTATCTGCTAGACAATTGGCTATTATATATAATTTCCATATACTATTAAGCCTAGTTTTCCCAAAACCTTTTATCACCATATGTCCTATATCCATATCATATTTACTACGAGAAAAATATTGTTCCCATTTTAAACCTTCATGGTTCTTTATAAAAACTTCTCCAAAATAAATCCCAATATCTACAGCC
>JABCOA020000174.1 GCA_013333875.2 Flavobacteriaceae bacterium
AGGAAAGAGAGAATAAGGAGGGTACTATGGACGAAAAAGATTTAAAAGTTGAAGTCCCTTCTGAATTGGAAAAGGGAACAGATATAGATACAAAAGAAAATGAAGTTGTATCTGAAAATATTGAAGAAGTAAAAGAGGTTGCAACTGAAAATGTTGAAGAAACTTCTACTTCAGAAGAAATAAAAAAAGAAAGACCAGCAAGAGAAAGACGTGAAAGAACTCCTAGAGAGCCTAGAGAAAGAGTGGAACGTCCTGCAAGAGAAAGAAGCTCAAGGGTTGCCTCTGATGAGGTATCAACAAGTTCTGAAACAACAGAAAATTCAGAATCAGGAGAAGAGGCAAAAAGCGAAAGACCAGTTAGAGAAAGACGCGAAAGAACTCCTAGAGAACCTAGAGAGAGATCTGAAAGACCTACAAGAGAAAGAAGAGAGAGGTCAGCAGAAAGTGGTGAAGCTTCAGAAGAAAAACCTGCAAGAGAAAGAAGAGAAAGACCTGCAAGAGGTGGACGTAACGAAGAACCTCAAATCAAATTATTTGTAGGATCATCCCCTCATTTGAGAAGTGAAGCAACAGTAAGTACTGTTATGAGAGATGTTGTTATAGCTTTAATACCAACATTACTTGCTGGAATTTATTTCTTTGGGCTTAGAGCCTTATTGGTTACATTAGTGTCAGTAGTTTTTGCTGTAGGTTCTGAATATCTTTACGAAAAATTAACACATAAATCAATTACTATAAAAGATCATTCAGCAGTAATTACTGGAATGCTTTTAGCTTTCAATGTTCCGGTTACTATTCCTTATTGGATGGTTGCACTTGGAAGTATATTTGCCATTATAATCGTTAAGCAATTATACGGGGGACTTGGAATGAACTTTATGAACCCTGCACTTGCTGCAAGAGCTGCATTAATGGCATCATTCCCAACGGCGATGGCAAATTACGTTGCACCTAACTCAGGGATTTCAAATTTAATAAATTCATCGACTTATTCTTCACTAGATGCTACAACTTTTGCGACACCTTTATCAAAGGGAACTCAAGTAAATTTTCTTGAAGCATTCATAGGTGTTAGAGGAGGTTGTATCGGTGAAGTTTCAACTATATGTTTATTGATTGGAGCGGGATATTTATTGTATAGAGGAGTTATTCAGCTTAGAATTCCACTTGTATTTATATCTACAACAGCTGTTGTTTTAGCTCTTACAGGAACTCCTGTAGTAAATTTACCAGTTCAACTTTTGATGGGTGGACTAATATTAGGGGCATTCTTTATGGCTACTGATTATGTGTCAGCTCCCGTTAATAGAAAGGCTCAAATATTTTTCGCAATGGGTTGTGGTATAATCACCGCCCTTATAAGAAACTTTGGTAATTTACCTGAAGGTGTAAGTTATTCTATCCTATTTATGAATATTTTAACACCACTTTTAGAAAAATATTGTGTCCCTAAAGTTTTTGGAGAAGGGAGAGTTAAAAAGTAATGAAAGAAACTATTAAATTGACAGTCAGATTGTTTTTAATTACTGCAATTGCAGGTTTCGTTCTTGCATTTGCAAATAGTTTTACTTCTCCGGTGATTAAAGCAAGAGAAAAGGCTCAATATGAGGCAGCTTTAAAAGAAGTTTTTGCCGATGCAGATAAGTTTGAAACTTTAGAAGAAGCAAAACTTAATACAATAAAAACAAAGATAAAAAATATAGAAAAGATAGAAGTTGCGAAGAAATCAGATAAAACAGTTGGATATGTTTTTAAAACATGGGGGAAAATGGTTATGGTGGAGATATTTCAATGCTTATGGCTGTAAATATTGAAAATAAAACTATAGTTGGTTTCAAAGTTTTAAAACATAGTGAAACACCTGGACTTGGAAGTAGAGTAACAACTGACGAATATGCTAAAAGTGTTGTTGGAAATAAAGTTACTGAGCATTTAGTTAAAAATTTAAATCCAGATGCAGATAATGATATTCAAGCAATAACAGGAACAACAATAAGTGTTAATGCCGTTCTAAATGGGTTAAATGCTGCAATAGACGCATTACAAGAACTTGAAAAGTAGGAGGGATGATATGAAATTAAAAAAGATTTTCTTTGATGGTATATTTTCAAATAACCCTGTACTTGTTCAACTTGTTGGGATGTGTTCAGTATTAGCCGTAACAACAAGCGTTGTAAATGCAATAGGGATGGGTTCATCAGTAATATTTGTAGTAACTTGTTCAAATATTGTAATTTCGAGCCTTAGAAAATTTATTCCGGATAAAGTTAGAATACCAGCATATGTTGTAATTATAGCGACATTCGTAACATTAGTACAAATGTTCTTGTCAGCATATATACCTGCACTTTACGATAGCTTGGGATTATTTATACCACTTATAGTAGTAAACTGTTTAATCTTAGCAAGAGCAGAATCTTTTGCATCAAAGAATTCGGTTTTTTCATCAATGATAGACGGAATAGGACAAGGAGTTGGTTTTACTTGTGCATTGATTGTACTGGCAAGTGTTCGTGAAATTTTAGGTAATGGGACTTGGTTAGGATTTCCAATTCTTGGGAAAAATTATGTAAGTATAGGTGTTATCACACAAGCTCCAGGAGCCTTTATTATTCTTGGACTTTTAGTAGCAGGATTTAATATGATAAGTAGAAAAGTTAATGCTAAAAAAGAAGGAGGTAACTAATGGGTACAATATTAAAAATTTTAGTTGCATCAATTTTAGTAAATAACTATGTTTTAGG
>JABCOA020000175.1 GCA_013333875.2 Flavobacteriaceae bacterium
AAAACTGCAAAACTTTGAAAAAATCAAAGCTAATTTTGCCATTGTTATCAAAGAAAGACCGAGCCAAAACTCCTTTAAAGGAAGCCTCATCGTTCAGGCAGTTCGCCCTGTTTATGGGACTATTTATGAAACGCCTCTTATCAATATCAATGACACTCGTTTTTCTTTCGAATACACTGAAAATGAAAACCTTATATTCAATGACAGACAATTTTCTGGGAAAAACCTTACGGATGTGATTAGTTTTTATATCTATACTATTTTAGGATATGATGCGGACAGCTTCCAGCTGCTGAGCGGAAAAACTCATTTCGAAAAGGCGCAAAAAATTTCTCAAAATGCTCAAAATCAGAACTATGACGGATGGGAAATCATGGGCGAGACTAAAAGTAGAAGCCTGCTAGTCAACAACTTATTAAACGAAAGAAGCATTCCTCTAAGAAACATCTATTATTCCTATCACAGAATAGGACTGGATAATCTCAGCAGTCAAAACCAATTCGCTGCAAAACAAACCATCGCAGAAGAACTGCTGAAACTAAAAGCTTACGAAACGAATTTCCAGCTGAACTATCCTCTTTCCATTTTCATTGATACGAAAAAAGATGAAATTTTCAATATTTTTAATTCCAATAACAATGGCGGAATCAATGTCAATGAACTGAGAATAATGATGAGCACTTTTTCGCCGAGAGATACAGAATCCAAGTGGAATAAGTGGAAATAATCTTCAATCTATAACCAATATTAAGAAAATGCTTTCAAAAATTACGATACAAAATTTTGCTCTAATCCAGCATCTCAGCGTTTCTCTAGAAAACGGACTGCAAGTCATCACGGGAGAGACGGGCGCGGGAAAATCCATTATTTTAGGCGCTTTGAGACTGATTCTTGGAGAAAGAGCAGATTCAAAATCAATCTCCGACCCTGAAAAAAAGAGCATTGTAGAAGCAGAATTTAAAATCACTTCTTCTTATCTTCCCTTTTTTGAAGAGAACGACCTTGATTTTGAGGAAAATACCATCATCAGAAGAGAAATCTTGCCCAGCGGAAAATCTAGGGCTTTCATCAATGATATTCCCGTGACACTGGATGTTTTAAAGGAATTGTCTTCTAAACTGATAGACATTCACTCTCAGTTCGAAACTTCCAATCTTTTCTCGGAAGAATATCAGTTCAAAATCATTGATGGATTATCTGAAAACAAAGAAATTATAAACGATTATCAAAAGAAATTTGTCTCTTATCAAAATCTAAAAAAAGAGCTTCTTTCGCTTGAAAACCAACTAGCCGAAAGAAATAAAGAGTCTGATTATCAAAGTTTTTTACTGACAGAACTGCAAGAGTTTAACCTTGATAATATCAATTTAGAAGAACTAAAAAACAAGGTAAATATAGGCGAACACGCCGAGCTGATTTTGGAGAATCTGGGACAAATCTCTGGGCGTTTTCAGCAGGAAGAAATAGGGATTTTAGACAGTCTGAACGATATCAAAAACAAAATTCAAAAAATCTCTGAAAATTCACCTCATTTAGAACAGCTAAGCCAAAGAATAGAGGAAAACTATCTGGAACTAAAAGACATCGCAGACAGCATTGAAAACGAGATAGAAAGCACGGAAATCAATCCCGAAGAACTGGCAGTTTTCACGAGCCAGCTCAATAAAATAAATTCTCTCTTGCTAAAACACCAAGTTTCTGATATTGAGGAACTTATAGTCATACGAGAGCAACTCTCTACACAGCAGAAAAATTCGGAGAATTTAGAAAAAGATATAGAAGAGACTAAAAATCAGCTAAATACAATTCAGCAGGATTTAGATAATTTAGCTAAAATTCTCTTTGAAAATAGACAAAAAAACATTCCTATTTTTAAAGAAAAAACCGAGGAACTTCTTGCCAGATTGGGATTAGAAAAAGCAAAAATAGAGGTAGAATTTACAGAAAATCAAGATTTTAATAAGTTTGGGAAAGAGCACATTCAGCTCTTATTCCAAGCAAACTCTGGTTTCCCTCTAAAACCGATACAAAGCGCTATTTCTGGTGGTGAGCGCTCTCGTGTGATGCTTTCTATCAAGAAAATCATGGCCGAAAACGCAGAACTTCCTACTTTGATTTTGGATGAAATAGACTCTGGAGTTTCTGGAAAAACAGCCGATGAAATAGGAAAAGTAATGCAGGATATGGCTAAAAACATGCAGCTAATCGTCATCACGCACCACGCACAGGTAGCAGCCAAAGGAAACTCCCACTACAAAGTGGTGAAACAAGATGTGGATGGGAAAACTCAGTCAAACATCATTCCGCTCGGTGAGAAAGAAAGGCTTCATGAAATCGCCCAAATCCTCTCTGGAAGCACCATCACAGATGCCGCACTACAACAAGCTGAAGAGCTTATGAAAAACTAACCCAAATGAAGGATATAGAAACAATAGAAGATATAGAACTGCTCGTAAATACATTTTACAGCAAGGTAAAAAAAGATGATGTTATAGGATTTTTCTTCAATGATGTAGCGAAAACAAACTGGGAGGAGCATCTTCCCAAAATGTATCTATTCTGGAGGGCGCTACTCTTTATGGACATTAAATTTGATGGAAATCCCGTAGGTGCTCACATTCCGATAAATCTGCAGGTGCCGATGGAGGAACACCACTTTGACCACTGGGTAGGACTTTGGAAAGAAACCGTGGATGAACTTTTCGAGGGAGAAACAGCCGAAGATGCCAAAAACAAAGGGCAAAACATCGCAAAAATGATGGCTTTCAAAATGAGACAAGTGAGAATGTAGCTCTGTTTTCTAGCGCCACAGCCAGTAATCCTGCCAGTCTGTGAACATATGAAAAAGCAGTCCGATGGATACTACACGGTAATTTCCTTTCAGAAAAATACATCCCAAAGCATATGCCGCGACGGCATAATAAGAATGCAGCAGATGAAAACCTACACTGCATCTATCTGGGTCAAAAATAGGAGTTGCCAAAAGATGATCCAAATCCACCAGCATGGTCGCCAAAAGAATGCAATAAGTTTTTTTCCAAGTTTCTTTATAAAAAAAATAGGCTATAAAAAACGGAAAACCAAAATGCAGAAAATAGTGTACCAGCGGTTTTAAAATCGATATACTATCCATTCATTATCTTTATCAAAATGCAAATATAAAGAAGATTGTGAATATATTATTTCTTTAATTTTATTTAAAATCATGATAGATACCCACACCCACCTCTACTCAGAGGAATTTGACCAAGACAGACAGGAGGCCGTTTCCAGAGCTTTTACAAACGGAGTAAGCCAAATATTCCTGCCTGCTATAGACTCCGAAACTCACCAAAAAATGCTGGATTTAGAGGCTGCCTATCCGCAGAAAATCTTTGCGATGATGGGACTTCATCCCTGCTCGGTAAAGCCTGACACTTGGGAAAAGGAATTAGAAATTGTAGAAAAATACCTTAACCAAAGGGATTTCTGTGCTGTGGGCGAAATTGGGATAGATTTATATTGGGAACAATCTACCCTTGACATACAAATAAAAGCCTTCGAAAAGCAGATAGACTGGGCAGTGGAGAGAGACCTTCCCATCGTAATCCATACCCGAAACAGCTTTGATGAGACTTTTGAGGTTTTGGAAAGAAAAAAATACCCTCGCCTGCGCGGGATATTCCATTGTTTCAGTGGTGATTTGGCTCAGGCTCTGCGAGCGATAGAGATGGGATTTTATTTAGGCATCGGCGGTGTGGTGACTTTTAAAAATGGAAAAATAGACCAATTCTTGGGCGAAATACCTTTGGAAAAAATAGTTTTGGAGACGGACAGCCCTTATCTGGCGCCCGTGCCACACAGAGGAAAACGCAATGAAAGCGCTTATCTGAACCTCATCGCGGGTAAATTAGTGGATATTTATGGAGTGAGTTTTGAGGAAATTGATAGAATAACGACAGAAAATGCAAAAAGAATTTTTAGAACATAAAAAACAATAGATAAAATGATAGAAATAGAATTTGAAAAACCTAATTACACCACCTGCAAATGCTGTGGTAATCAGGTAACTTGGCTCACAAGATTCGTTTATAAGGATAACGAAGCTATTGCTTTTTACTATGCCACTTTCACAGAACACGCCGAGGAAAAGGAAGTAAAATGTTTGATAGGTATATGTGAATGGGAAAACCCTGAAAGTGAAGAATATACAAAAGCAACAGGATTCCCAATGGTGCTTTGGGTTGATGAAAATCAGCAGGCAAATGTTTCGTTGTTGAATAAAAATGAAGTTCCTTGGGAAAACATACTAAAAGGGAAAATCCTTGACCGAGAGGAAGCCCTAAATCATCCTTATAAAGAGGAAATTTTCCATATTACAGACCATATTTTCTGGGAAGATAAAGAAATTATAAATTTTTTATTTCCTAAAAACTAAACTAAAAGAGACTGAAAACACCATTCTGAACTTCATCAAAAATATAAAAATTGACAGTCTTAAATATTAAAATTTCTGCATTACCTCCAGAGAATAATTCTTTTTGGATGAAACTTCTTCTATATCTGTGTATTCCTTTTCTTTTAATATTTGTAATACTTTTATTGATAGGATGGGGAATATATTCAGGTATTAGTTCCATTATCTCGGCTGTCAAAGAGGATTTTTTCGGAATTAAAGACAAAACAAATATTAAAACCAGCAAAAATATTCTATTTGAAAACGAACAATTTAAACTAAAAAAAGAAGACTATCTCCCTGATGAAAACAGCCAAGAATATAAAATTTTCGATGATTTTTGCGCCAAATCAAACGAACACCTTGATGATGATGGCTATATATTCTACAAACTAACAGATGAAAAATCAACAACAGACCTAAACGGAGCGATTATAAGTGAATTTCAGGAAGATATTGGTAATTATATTTTATTACAAAATCTTATTTTGGAAGATAGCCAACTTAAAAACCAACTGATATCTTTCAATAAAAACACAGGGAAAATCACAGTTTTAGCTGATATCAAAGACTTTTTTTGGTTAGATTTTGATTCTGAAACAAAAACAATCAATGGTTACAACAATAAAGAACAAATAGAAATCGCCATTTCAGAATGAAATGTCTTTTATTAAATGATTTAATCCCAAAAAACAAAATCTACTTCTAAACGAAGTAGATTTTTATTTTATGCAAATTTTCTCTTTCTCAGCCAGAAGAACAACGCTCCCATACCTCCGATAATTCCCAGCGGCAATAATAGATTCAGCCACTGCCAGTAGGATTTCTCATCATTGATTCTCTTCCCATCCAAGAGGCGAACTTCTATGCTTCGGCTTCGCAGCTCGATGAGATTGTCATCATCTAGAAGATATTCCAGCGCATTTCTCAGAAACTGCTCATTACCATAGAGCTGGTTAGTCATCAGGTCTTCGCCCAAAGGAAGCGGTTCTCCTCTGATGACTTGGTTTCTAGCGACATCTCCATCGGAGATAACTATCATTTTATTCTCTCCGCTTTTTGCTTTGAACTTTGGATACTCGTTTTTCTCGCTTCTGTTGGCATATGCAGAATTAAATTTCCCTTCCAAAGCCACCGCAAAAATCTTCGGCGTAGATGGTTTTTCCATCACACTGAGGCCGTCTATATTCTGCAACTCGCTCAGTTCCACATAGTTAGGTGTAGATTTCAGGGTCGTTCTGTTACTAGATTCGTAGAGAACTTGGGTTTTAATCCCTGGTCTTCCCAAAGTATCTATCGCCGTAGGAAACTCAAATTTCAAAGGATTTATGTTTCTAGTGATAGGATTTCCTGTCTCGTTAATCCCAAGCGGGAAATACGGCCACAACAAGCTGGCATACTGAGGGTTACCTGCTATCTCTCCCACCACTATTCTTCTAAGAGCCGCTTTTTGGAAATCTTTAACCAAGGCAGAATTGATTCTCAGACCATAGTTGAACATAAAATCCGTTAGGTTAAGGTCTTGCGGATAGGCCATTATTTTTTTGGAATGGTAAAGCGTGTCCATATCTGCATTCACAGCATCTAGCATCCATAGGGTTTTACCGCCATTCATAATGTATTGGTCAAGAATCACTTTTTCTTGGTTAGTAAAAGGCTTTCTCGGCTTGGCGATTACTATGGCGTCCATTTTTTGGAGCGTAGGAACATCCTCCATAGTGAGTTCTCCTCTGGTGTTTGGAATAATCGGCCCTACATTATAATTATCCAAAGCCAACTGCAGGAAGCCCTGAAACTGGTCTGGTCTAAGCTCATCATGATTTACCAAAAATCCCACATTTTTTCTCTTTTCGGTAATCATAGTTTTAATGGTGGAAACAAAATTGTACTCCAAATTCTCAATAGACTTATTCAGCTGTTCCGATGCATCTATCCCTGTTTGCTGGATAATCAGAGGAATAGCCGTCCCATAGGTATTATACTTCACCGCTGCATATGGGAAAAGGACAATTTCAGAGATTTTACCATCTTTCATATTAGGTAAAATAGACGGCTCCATGCCCATAGCTTCCAGCGTATCTCTCGAAATTTTTTCTTTGATAGGGTCTATGAATTTATAATCTATCTTTGGATTGATTTTTCGGAACTCTTCCAGCATGAATTTGGTTTCGTTTTGTAGCTGCTTAAAACTCGCTGGGAAATCACCATCGAGATAAACCTCTATCATCATCGGTTTTTTTACCGCTTTCAGGGTTTTTATCGTGGAGTCTGTAAGGGTGTATCTTTTTTCTTGGGTAAGGTCTATCCTTGTGGAGAAACCAAAAATCCCAACAAGCAGAACTAAAACAATCCCAATAGATATTATTATTTTCTTATTTTTCATATTATTTTATACATTTTTTCAAAAATCCCTACTTCTTTTCCTTTCTTCTTAATTTTGAATATTTTATTTTTTTCTTTCAACAAAAAGGATGGCTGCTTTTAGCCCTAAAAATATTATCAATCCGAAATAAAACACATCTTTAGTGTCTATCAAACCTCTCGTAAAAGCGATATAATGATAATAAAAACCAAGATTCTGAAGAATATAATCTCCGCCTCCCAGCAATTTATACGAAGCCAGCTGCTCTATTCCAAAAAACATAAAAAAACATAAAAAAACGCCTATAAGGTACGCCATCACTTGGTTAGATGATAAGGCTGATGCCAAAATCCCAACCGCTGTGAATGCTCCTATAAGCAGCAACAATCCCACATATCCGCCCAAAGTCATCCCGAAATCTATATTTCCTTCTGGAATGCTGAGCGTAGAAATCGTATTAAAATACACGATGGAAGGCAACAGGCACAAAACGCCTATCAGCCATACAGACAGGAATTTACCACCGATAACCTCTGTCAATTTCAAAGGTTGAGAAAAAAGCCAACCAAGCGTTCCTGACTGCTGCTCTTCTGCCAGAGTTTTCATACTAAGCGCAGGAATAATGAACATAAAAAGCCACGGAACCAGCACAAAATAAGTCTGCATAGAAGCCGCACCTATATCAAAAAAGTTAAAATTATTCTCAAAGAAAAACAAGAACAAGCTTCCTAAAAGACTGAAAGATGCGATGATGACCCACGCACTCCAATTCCCAAAATAAGCCCAAAGTTCTTTTTTAAAAACTGCTATCATTTTATATTTATTTTATCCAAAAATTTATTTAGTTCAAAAACACATCATATCTACCGACTTTGTGTATCATCTTCAATACATTATCATCAATCCTTATTTTATGCTGCATAGATACCAGCTCTATGATGCTGTTATCCTCAGGATTTTTGATGTAAAAGCTAAGTTTGTGCTCGCCTTTATTGGTAAGTATTTCATTTCTGAAAAACTCTATATCCTCTTTTTTCAAATCCTGAACCGGCATTACAACGGTCAAAGATTTTGCAAATTTATCAAATGCATCCCTTAGTTCCAAAACATCATTCACATTCACGAAACATCTTCCATCGTGCGAAACAGAATATTTTATCTTTAAAATCACAAATCTCTGTGGCGCTATCTTGTCTTTCAGCCTCATATAATCCCTGTCTCCCAGACGGAAAGAGCACGAACCTGCGTAGTCCTCCAAGGTCAAAAAAGCCACCTTTTCGCCGCCGCGCTTCCCATCCCGAACGGTATATTCCGTAATCATTCCCGCCACGGTGTATTCTTTGCCTTTATTCATATTATTTTGGCGGTCTTTCCAGCTGAGATTGGTCTCTGGAACATTGTTCGCGATGATGGTAGATTTATAATTTTCCACCTCATCCAGATTTAGGAAGTTATGAAAACCTCTTGGCTCTATTTTTTTGGTCGTTTCTTCCACCATTTCTTCTGATTCGGCATCCATACCGAAATCTATATTTTCATCCTCTAAAATATCTGCATCCATTCCAGCACCGGCCACATCCAAATGCTCTTCTGGCTCATTCTTTTTCTCTTTCTCTATAATGCTTCTTTTACTCAATGAGCCTTGCATATATTTATATTGATACTTAAACTCATCTATCGGATGGGCAGAAAGATAAAACCCAATGGTTTCCTTTTCTTTATTGAGTTTATACATATTAGACCATTCTGGCTGAGGCTCGATTTTAAATCGCTCTATCTGAACCTCTTCCATCATATCCGCAAAGAGAGAATTTTCCACAGAGGACTTACTTTCATTATAGTTTTGTCCGTATCTGAGGAGTTTTTCGACAGCCGTCTTTCCTGAGCTGTCTGGCTCTAAATACTGGGCTCTGTGGTAAGTGTCCAGTTCATCAAAAGCACCTGCCATTACCAGCCCTTCCACCACTCGCTTATTTACCTGCGATGAAGAAACCCGCTCAAAAAAATCAAAAACATCCTTGAATTTGCCCTTTTGTCTTTCCTGATCTATGGCTTCGCTCGGCCCCTCGCCTATTCCCTTTATCGCCCCAAGTCCGAAACGAATCTGCCCT
>JABCOA020000176.1 GCA_013333875.2 Flavobacteriaceae bacterium
ATTTGAACTGTTCAAATAAATCATTCAAAATCCCTTTTTTTCCATTGAATTTGATTCTGAATTGTTCAATTTCATCCTTTTTCTGGGAATGAAATTTTTGGACTTCATTTAAAAGTTCATCTATTTTTGTTAGCATTTTCTGTTTTTATTTAGGTCGACAAAAGTACAATTTTTTTAGTTTTTAAACAAAATAAAAACCTGTCTAATAATATAGACAGGCTAACATATAAAATTAAAAAAATGAAAAAATTATTTTTTGTTGAAAGCTTTTATAGCAACTTGTAGAGTGAATTCATTTTTTATAATGCCATCTTTTATTGGCAGCTGGAATTTCACTCCGAATTCCGTTCTGTCTATGTCTGTAGGTTCAGTGTATATGCTGACCTGCTCGGTATCAACTTTTACATTGGCATTAAAACTCACAGCCTTTGTAATTCCTTTGATGGTCATATTTCCTTCAATAATGGAGTTGTAATCTCCATGTTCTGAGGGAGTTACTTTTCTGATTTCAAATGTAGCCGTAGGAAACTGCTCTACATCAAAGAAATCAGAGTTTTTGAGGTGGTTGTCAAGCTTTGCAGCAAGTTCTTTATCCTCTATATCTGTGGTTGTGATGGATTTAGTATCAATTACTAATTTCCCAGAAACCAATTTTCCGTCCTTTACATTGATATCTCCTTCCGAAAAATCCATCGTCCCAAAGTGGCTGGTGTTTTCAGATTTAAAGATTTTGTAACCTTTCCAGTCGATGTTACTCTGTTCTTTGTTTATTGTAAAGACTTGAGAATCAGTTATTGATTCCTCTTTTACAGGCTCGTTTTTTACCGTTTCTTTTTCCTTTTTACAAGAAACAATAGTTCCCACCAAAGCGATGCATAGGAAGTAAACTAAATATTTTTTCATTTTATGCTTTCTTCACAAATTCAGATTTTAGTCCCATTGCTCCAAAACCATCTATTTTGCAGTCGATATTGTGGTCGCTGTCAAAATTTAAACGGATATTTTTCACTTTCGTTCCTGCTTTTATAGGTTTAGGAGCTCCTTTCACAGGAAGGTCTTTTACGATTACTACAGTGTCGCCGTTTTGGAGTTCGTTTCCATTGGCATCTAGGATTTTATCACCGCTATTGGCAGATTCTTCTGCTGGGTTCCATTCATGAAAGCACTGAGAACATGCCATCAAATCACCATTTTCATAAGTAAATTCAGAACCACAAGCAGGACAGATAATAGTATCACTCATTATATTTATTTGTTTAAAAATTTGGCTGCAAAGATAAAAAATATAACTACGCTAAACAATCACAAACATAATTATTGTACAAAAAAATAAGCTGTCTGAGACAACTTACTTATTTTCTTTATACCTTTTATCAGGTGTTCCGTCTTTTTTCAGCTTTTTATTGGCTTTGTATCTTCTGTCAGGCGTCCCATCTTTTTTTAGTTTTTGTGAAGAATGGGAGTAGGTATTTTTTTGTTTGGAATGGTGTTTCTTTTTGGTTTCTTTCTTTACTCCTTGATTCTGAGGAGCTTTGTTTTGCGCTGTCCCTAAAGAGAAACTAAACACCAAAAGCAGTAATGTAACTAAGTTTTTCATAATTAAGTAATTTATTGTATACAAAGGTTTTCGAATCTAAAACTATGCCATGAACTAAAAATTCACATTGCATTTTTCATCATTATTTTCTTGGGTTTTTCCGTGGCGTGTCGGGTGTCCTTTTTCATCCAAAGCCACCATGACTATTTTGTCAATGGTAATGATAGTCTGGCAGGTCGTGGTATTTCTCACTTTACAAGACAAAGTCAGTGAGCTGTTCCCGAATTTTATAGCTTGGATGCCTATTTCTATGATATCTCCTTGTTTAGCCGAACTCACGAAGTTGATTTCGGACATTGATTTGGTGACTACTCTCGGATTTTCCAGCTGCATGATAGCGTACAGCGCAGCCTCTTCATCTATCCATTCTAAAAGTCTTCCTCCAAAAAGTGAGTGATTTGGGTTCAAATCCTCTGGTTTTACCCATTTTCTCGTATGATAATTCATTTTTTTTAATTTAATTTTTCTAAAATTTTTTCTAAATCAGCCTTTAAATCCTCTTCATTTCCATTGTTAAAAACCACAAAATCAGCTCGTTTTTGTTTTTCGGATTCGGGCATTTGTTTTTCTATTATTTTTTTTATTTCGCTTTCGGTTTTTTCATCTCTCTGCATCACTCTTTTTATTCTGATATTTTCATCAGCGGTGATGAGTAGGGACTTGTAGCATTCTTTATCCAAATTCAGTTCAAATAAAAGAGCCGTTTCCTTGAAAGCTATTTTTTTCTGCTGGGCAGCTGTCCATTTCTCAAAGTCCTCTTTTACAGCAGGATGGATGATGGAGTTGAGCGCTTGTCTTTTTTCATCATTATTGAAAATCTGCTCTGCTACCCATTTTCTGTTGTAGTTTCCTTCTGCATCATACGCCTCGTTTCCTAAAAGTTCTATGATGTTCTTTTTCAGTGTTTTATCATTATTTACGATTTCTTTTGCTCTGATGTCAGAATAATAAACAGGAAAACCCAATTTCTCCAAAAACTTCGCTGCAGTGGTCTTTCCAGAGCCTATGCCGCCTGTGAGTCCTATGATTTTCGTTTTTTGGCTCATTTTTTAGTTTTAATGATAATTATGAAGTAAAATTCATTAAAATTTCCAATCTAATAGTTGTTTTATAGTGATATTGTTCTGTTTTGCAAAGTTTCTCAATGAAGCTTCAGAATTTGTACCATTTTCAAAAATTCTTTTTGGAATGATAATTCTATCGGAGGTTTTTAGTTTAATGAAATAATAATCTGCTATTTCCTCTATGAAATCTACATTGGCGAGGTTGATTTCTAATTTCGTCTGGTTAGATAAAATTGTAATTAGTTCATTATCAGAAACAACGCTAAATTCCATTCCTATTTTTTCTTTGAAAAGACGCTTGACATTCTTTTTATACACCCTCTTAAAAACGCTTCTGTATCCATAGAAATAATAAAAAATACAATACAATATTCCTGTGACAGAAAAAGTAATGAAATATAGAGGATGAAATCTAAAATATATCCAAACAGAACCTAAAGAAAACATTAAAATCAATAGAAATAATGTTCTTCTTTTAGCATCTCTCAAAGTCAAATTTTGACTTGCCGCAAATAAGCAAAATTGCAGATAATCCTCTTCTGTAAGCTGATAATTGAGTTTCATTTTTCCTAATATCCAAAAACATCATTAAAGCTGAAAGTCTCATCGATTCGGACTCCTTTTTCAGTCATTTTAAGCGATGCAAGTTCATTCACTGCATCATGCTCGAAAAACAGCAGATATTCATTATCCACGCATTGTTTTAGGAATTTTTCTTTTTCCTCCAAAGTGACCAGCGGACGGACATCATAGCTTGGAACATAGATAAGCGGAACATGCCCTGCCGTAGGCACTAAATCCGCCGCGTAGATGATGGTTTTATCTTGGTATTTTAGTACAGGAAGCATCTGTTTTTCCGTGTGTCCATCTACGAAAATTACATCCATTTTCAGGTCTGGAGCAAAGCTGTAATTCCCTGTTTTAGGCAGGTCTAAAAATCTAAGCTGACCGCTTTCTTCTAGTGGGAAAATGTTTTCTTTCAGAAAACTTGGTTTTTCGCGAGGATTGGGATTTGTCGCCCATTCCCAGTGGTTTTTATTAGTCCAAAATTCAGCATTTTTGAAGGCTGGCTGGTATCCTGTATGGCTGTCATTCCACTCCACAGCACCGCCGCAGTGGTCAAAATGCAGGTGGGTAAGAAACACATCCGTAATGTCCTCCCTCACAAAGCCATATTTAGCAAGACCTTTATCCAAACTATCATCCCCAAAAAGAGAATAATGCCTGAAAAATTTTTCATCCTGCTTGTTCCCCAGTCCGCAGTCCACCAAAATAAGTTTTTTCCCATCCTCTATCAGCAGGGAGCGAGTACCCAGCTCGACCAAGTTTTTTTCATCAGCAGGATTGGTTTTTTGCCAAATGGATTTTGGAACTACGCCGAACATAGCCCCGCCATCCAATTTAAATTTTCCGCATTGAATAGAATATAGTTTCATAATATTAGCTGTTTTTTTGAGGAAAAATCAGGTATTTTTAGTGCGTAAAAGCGCTTTACTTTGCCTCGGTCAGTAAGTTCCATTGCACAAAGAACTTTCTTTTTCTTTGTGTTATAGCTTCTACCTTATTTTCCTTCCTCTTTTCCTCCTATGGTAAATTCATCAACCTGCACTCTATCATTCATTTTGTGTGACTCACTGGATTTCATAGCTTCACGGACTTTTTGCATAAAATAATGTGCAGTTTGACGACTAATTTCATAACGACGAGCAACTTGTGAGGCTGATAACCCTTTAGTTGTAGTTGTCATTTCAAAACATATAAAAAATGCTTTATGCAACCCAAATTTTAGTCTATGAAATAGTGTTCCAGCTGTAGGACTTTCTGTATCTCCACAGATATTACAAGTGCGTGAAAAATCTTTGCGAACTTGGTATTTTGTATGTCCGCATTTACGGCAACAATACCCTTTTTCCCATTTTATGGAAGCTAAGTATTCTTCG
>JABCOA020000177.1 GCA_013333875.2 Flavobacteriaceae bacterium
CATTTGGGAGCAAACCAAAATTATTGATGGAAAGATTTCATTTTTAAATCAAATGCAAAATCTAAAGAAGATAGATATAAGAAAATATACACACTACCATTAAAAATAGAAGAATAAAAATCTATGAGCCAAGAGAAGAATACATACGCCCATATAAATCATGTAAGGCTAACCACGAATACAAAAGACTTATCCGATGATGTGGTTTTTTCCATTAAAAAAAATAAAAGCCTGTCCATATATGGCGGAATCCCAGAAAATATTTTACTTGACTTAGCCAAGATTATTAAAGATATAGATGGATTTAAACTAATCGTTATTTTGGAAGACAATTCATCAAACGATTCTATAAATGGCTTAGATGTTCTTACATTTTTACCCAGTATTCATCATCTTGATATTTTAGTTCATCAGGCAGCACCTCTTTCTCATATTGACGCATTAGAGCATATCAATGACCTTAGAACTTTTACAATAAGTGGAAATTTAAATAAAAATATTGATTTTTCTCCTTTAAGAAAATTTGACAAAATATCCAGTTTATATGTGAATGATTTGGTTTTTCCAGATAAATACTACGATATTATAAATAATAATCCCATCGAGAATTTGTCATTAAGAAAAATTGTTTTAGCTAATTTGGATAAAAAAACCTGCATGAAAAACTTAGAAGTGCTGAACGAACTCATAGACGAGCAGACACTAGCATCTAAATTCCCGAATATCACCCATTTATCATTGACTAATTGCAGAAAGCTATCCGATTTTTCATTTCTTAGTTGCTTGAATTTAGAGAGACTGGATATCAATACTGTCAAAGGGCTGATTTCTATTCCCAAATTAAAATCAGATACTCTACATACACTACAAATTCTAAATTGCAAAAACTTGGAAAACATCAGTGATATATACGACCTAAAAAATTTAAAAAACTTGGCTATAACTTTCTCAAAAGTAGATTTTCAAAACATCAGTGATGTTTTTTCTAAACTATCTCTGCAGAATTTTTATTTTCTTTCGAATAAAAACAAAGAAAATGAAATGTTTGAAAACTTAGCCATAAAACACAAAGTCAATAATTCTGCAATGTAAGAGGAAAACCATTCCACAAAACTTATGCAGACTAAATAAATTTAAATTCTTTTAATAAAATCAGAAACATGAAAATATACGGAACAGGCATCTATGAGAATGATAGAGCGGATTTAGTGGGATTAGGCTATTTCCATTTCTCAATATCCAAAATCGAAGATACCATCGAATGGATGAAAGAAACCGATGAACCTGCCCAGCCATTATTAGGGTATTTAGATATGTTACTCATGATTGCTGAAAAATTTCCTGATGATGCCAACTTAAAAATAAAAAAACAAAGAGTTACCGAATGGGAAATGATTTTTGATGAATGGTTCATAAGAGCCGAAAAGAAAATACAAAAAAAGTATCGTGATTCCATTAAAAACGATGCCAAAAGGCTATTTGAAGAAGTGAGAAAATACGGACACTCTATAAGTTGGTTGTAGTTTTTCAAACTTCTATTAAAGATTTGGACTAAATTTTCACTAAAAAAAAATGATTATGGATAATGAAGAATTAAAAAAACTCTTTGATGCAGTTTTATCTGATAAATTGAAACTCTTAGCAAAAGAATATGGATTTCGCTCTGGAAAACTGGCTCTGAAAAAGAAAAATTCTGATAAAAACATAGAATTATCCCTGATTTACTCAAAAAAAGGTTTGGGCTATTACATCTCTTCTACGGCTTTTGATAGTGAGCTAAATACATTTCTCACCGAAAGTAAAATCCCGTATAAATCTAATAATCTGGCAGATACCTATCAGCTTTTCTTCTCCACGCTATCAGAAAAGAAGCCTTTGTATCCTATTTCGAATCAAGGAAATTTAATTAAAATACCACAACTATCTCAGATAGAAGAAATTACAGACGCTACCATAAAACTATTACAGCAGGAATATATTCCTCTACTGGTGAATTTTTCTGAAATGAACGAAGGATTGATTAGAGATATTATTTCCAAACCATCTCTATTTAATTACCCTTTGCCCACCTTGGTTTTTTGTTGTATTAAGAACAATATCAAAAAATTAGAGAAAGATTTTGTTTTAAATAAAAACATTATTAAAAATCAGGAATTTGATTTAAAAATGCTTAATTTAGCAGGAATTTCTCTTGAATAAATGAAATAAAAACTCTATAATTTATAATCAGAATGAATCCTACAAATGAACAATTAATAAAATTCGCAGAAGAACTGAACCATGCCGCAGAGCGTGAAGTTATCCGTATTTCCATCGCACTTTCTGAGCAGCTATCGCTGACTGACAGCAAGTTCGGCGGGCTTCCCTATATCCCAGCAGGAGGCTCTATTCCCACTACACCAGAGGGCGACCTGCTCTTTATGCTCGCACAGATCAACTGTGAGCAGCTGCCAGAAAACAGCATTTATCCTAAAAAAGGACTTTTGCAGTTTTGGATAGCTCAGAGTATTTATGATAATTATTTCAATTTCAGCCATGTAGTATATCATCCTACATTTTCGGATGGGATGCAGGAAAAAGACATTAGAGAAATCTATGTTTTAGAAAATTGTGACCTTCCCTTTGAGCCGCATCATCAGTTTGCTTTGTCCTTTACAAAAACTAAAGAAGGCGTTTCTATGTGTGATGAACTTTTTGACAAAATATACACAGATAAATGGAAAAAAGACTTTCCTAATGATGAAATCATAGATGTTTTTGACCTGCCAGACAATATCCACGAAGTGCTAAATAATGGGTCAGGACACAAAATAGGCGGCTACCCTGCTTTCGCGCAAGATGACCCTCGTGAGGCAGGAACCTACACAGAACTCCTTCTACAAATAGACTCTGACTGGGATGATGAAGTAAGCTACTCCATAATGTGGGGAGATGCAGGAGTTGGTAATTTCTTTATCAGCAAAGAAAATTTGGAAAAGCTGAATTTTGAAGATGTTCTCTACAACTGGGATTGCGGATAGATAAAAGCTATTTTTCATCAAAAATCCTTCCTCGGATATGGTTTAGAAATTTATCAATATATTTGCTTTTTCAATCAAAATCATTACGAACAATATTTGATAAACATATTAGTAAAACAGCACAAGTTACTACTGACGAATGGAAAGGATATAAACCTATAAAAGACTTTAATATAACTCAAATTTCTAATAATGATGGGAAGAATTTTCCTACATTACATAAGATAATACATCAAGTAAAGTCTTGGATACGAGGTATATATTCTTGGGGTGCAGAGTTTAATATAGACCGCTATTTAGCTGAGTATAGTTTTAGAATCAATCGCTCACAAAATAAAGATACTATCTTTAACAAATTAATGAAAAGATTGA
>JABCOA020000178.1 GCA_013333875.2 Flavobacteriaceae bacterium
TAAGCGTCCGAAAGTTTCAAAGTTGTGATGTTCAGCATAAAGAGAAATAAGGTCTTCTTTACTGATACGATAGACGGTTGTCTCCTCTAAGGCTTGTAATGAGAGATTAGAAGCGGAACCGCTGTTAAAACTCATAAAAGAGGTTGTCCATTGGTTTTCAAGTGAAATGTCACAGGTTTTTTCATTGCCGTCGTCCTTGGTATGGAAATGACGCACACAACCTTTAGCGATAAAAAAGAGATACTTACAAGGATCAGGAGCCTCTAAGAGCATTGCTTTCTTAGCGAAAATGCATTCAGTAAAATATTTATCTACTGCGTTGAGTTCTTCCTTAGTAAAAGGAAGAACTTGTTGAAAATGTTTTTTTAAAGAATCAAACATAATGGTTAATTATTACTCCACCATTTCTCCATCATATAAGTAAGCGAGGGAATGGATGGCTAGACAAGAAGTTTCGTTCTTTATTTTACGGCTTTTTCTTCATATTTACGCTCGTGAAAATATTCATAAGCACTGGCTTCTAATTCGCCACAATCAGAAATAAGATTGCCTTCTTCATCGTATATTTTGTAAGTCTGCTGGGTGTTGCCTATGGGATTTTCGCCCTCTAAACCTAATAAAATGCTGTAAAACACATCTGTCAAAAGCGTGTCTATCACTATTTTTAGCTGTTCTTGCTGAGTGCTGTCGAGCGTCATTTCTTTTATTTTAGTATTTACAGCGCTGGGGTATTGGGGCTGCTCTTCAAAGCAGGATTTTAGAAAATTTAGTTTTTCAAGATAAAAATTCTTTGCAAATTCATCTGAGGTCATAGTGTGGTTATTTAAACGATTCCTTTTTCAATTCTGGACAAAGTCTGCCTTGTACAGCCTTGCGTATTTGGGCAAATTGCTGAGGAGCTAACTTTAAAATAGCATAAAGCAACTTGCGGTGAAAAGAATAATAATGGTTATACTCCATATAAGTCAGGGAGAGATTGAAAGCCTTCTGTAAAGTAGCTACATTCGAGGCATTACCATAGGATTCAATTATATCCACAAGGTCTTCATGACTGTGATGCCAATCCTCCAAAAGCAAGGGTTCGTATAGAGACAACAGCTTTTTATCCTCACCTAATGCTCCTGCAAGAATGATAGCACACTCTATACGGCTGGCATTTTTATGGGTAATGGCATCATTTAGATAAGCTTTGAGCAAATCTATAAGAGTAGAACCTTCAAGCATTGGTTCTATATAATAAGGTAGGTCATACGCTTGAATTTCCTCATCTATAAGGCGATCGGCAAGAGTATCAAGTTCTTCAAAATTATACATAGTAATCTGTTTATGAGTTAAGTAAAAAGCTCTGCATTGTCATTAACTTGAATTTTCAAAATACAAATTATGCCTCAATTATCTTATGGCTTCTATGATGTTATCCACTTTTAGTTTTTCAAGGATATTCTGTCTGTGGCGGTTTACGGTATGTACGCTGATATTCAGTTTTTCGGATATTTCTTTGCTTAGCATTCCCTCTTTGGCAAGGGCGAGAACCTCTCTTTCGCGCGGAGTGAGTAGGGTATCGGCGGCGCTTTCAATCGCAAAAGGTACGATTTCATCAGTAAGACAATTTTTTACCTGAAAACGCACAGAAGTGTTTGCCGATTGTTCAGGAGCGAGGTCTATGATGCCCATTGCTAAGAAATTATCATCTTTAAAGGCTAATATCCGCATTTGGTAAATCATTCGTACATACTTCCCTTTTTCTAATACTCTCAGCTCATAGATGTATTTGTAGGCCAACTTTTCCTCTTCAGGGAGCGTATCCAAAAACTCCCATACTTTTTTATCAATTCTTCTTACCACCTCTAAATCATCAGGATGTACCAATTTCTCAATATCAAGCTCTTGAGGTGCATCTATATATTCGGTTACATAATAGTAATGCCCAAATCTATCTGACAGAAAAACCGCGAAACTTCCTGCTTGTTCCAAGATTTTCATATAGAGAAGATGTTCCTGTGCGATTTCCTCTATGCTTTTATCAGTTTTCATCTTTAAAAATGGTTATTATTCAGTATTGGAGAAGGATACTTGTTGAAATAATTTTACACCAAAATTATATAAATATTTTTAAAGATGAAAAATCAAACGCGAACAATTCGGAATTTATGTATTTTTATTCTCATAGCCCTCAGTTGTGGCTGGCTGGGCGTATGGATAGATTCTCTTACGGGAGAAACAACAGGCGATTTCAGCGATACCAGCAATGGCACTAGCGGAATGGGTATTTTTATAGCTGCTCCTGTGGTGGCTTGGATAGTTTTGCGCGCTTTTATGGGTGATGGTTGGCGTGATGCAGGTTTGTGTCCGCTTATCAAGAAAAACCTGCGCTGGTATGGTGTGGCCGCTCTTATTTACCCTGTGGTGATAGCCCTTACCTTGCTTATAGGAGGGCTTTTTGGCTGGCTAGATGTACAAATCCGTTGGGCAGACTATCTCGGCGGTTTTGGTATTTTTGTGTTAGCCGAAATTATAAAGAATTTCTTCGAAGAATCGTCTTGGAGAGGGTATCTTACGGCTCGTTTGCTCAGTTTGAAGATTAAAGATGTGTGGCTCTATCTCATCGTGGGAGTAGTGTGGTGCTCGTGGCATTGGCCTTATTTCTTTTATTTTATAAAACCCGAACAGCTATTTGCCGTATTCCCTTATGATAAGGTAACTTTTTGTATCATGGCATTGGTGTGCTGCACTTCGTGGACGGTGATGTATACCGAACTTTTCCGCCTTACAAAGTCGATATGGCCTGGAGTGTGGATGCACGCCATAGAGGATACCACTATCAATAGCCTGATATACGATAAACATATCCTCATAGAAACAGGTAAAGAAATTCTCATTTCGCCCGTTTCAGGGATTATTCCTTGCTTGTTGTATTTTGGTGTAGGATTATGGCTACGAAGAATTAGAATCAATACTCAGCGAGTTAATGATGAATCAAATTTTTAGTTTTTTCAAAATAAAAAAGGGCAGTGCAAAATTATTAAAACTGAATAACAAAAAGCATTATCTTTGCGCCCTTTAAAAATGTCAAAAAATGAAGAAAAGATTTTTGATAGCGGTTCTTTTTACGCTCTTTTTAGGAGGCTTTGCGGTGGCGCAAACTCAAGAAGAAAACTCAACACTTGCTCAGCTCCAAGCTGAAAATGAGAAATTGGAAAAGAAACTCGCTAAAACAATCAAACTAAAAAACGAAGCCAAAGAATTTTTAGAAAAAAAGTATAAAGATGCTTGGTTTTCTTCTGATGAAAATATCAATAAAAAGCAAAGAAAGTTCGCTAAAATAATTCTACGAGGCACCAAACGCCAAGAAAGAAAACTCAAAAGAGAATTAAAAACCCTTCACAAACAAATAGAAAAAGCGAAGAGTCAAGAATCATAACAAAAAAATCCCTGAATTTGTGTGGTGCAAGTTCAGGGTTTTGCTATTCAAAAACTTATAGTATTTATTTTCTTTTTTTAGAACTTTTTGCTCTGCTGTTAAATTCGAGACAAAGTTCCAACCAAAAAACGAAATCTTCTTTCGTTTTAAATCCGCATTCTTCCACATAGCAATAGCCCTTGAGCTCTTTTCCTCTCATTATTACGGGAAGAAAACCTAGTCGTTCGGCTATTTCTTCTGTCCGTTCAGGGTCAAATCTGCACATTAGAACATCTTCGCCTATGTTGATGCACATTTTATCATTTACCAAGAAAGCCAAACCACCAAACATCGTTTTTTCTTCCACTGTAATATTAGGAATTTCGGCTAAATATTCCCGAATTCTATCCGCAAGAGCTGTACTGTAAGCCATTTTTATTTAATGAAAATTGGTTAGTTATATCTCAAAAATTTTATTCAAAGTAAAGGTGTGGGTTCCCTGTTTAGTATCCTTAGCGGCTTTTATCATTTTCTCTGCTAAGACCGATGTAGGCATGGGTTTGTATCGTTTGAAAAGTCCTATTTTATTTAAAAAGTTAATGACTTTCATGCCTATATTTTCGCCCGTGTGGTCGGAATGTCCACGAATCAATAGAGATGGTTGAAAGATGAGGAGTTTTGGGAAGTTCAGGGTTTTGACAGCATCTTCCAGTTTTCCTTTCATTTTGTTGTAAAACATACTTGATTTAGCATCTGCTCCAGCAGCAGACACCAGCACGAAAGTAGAAACGCCGTTTTGTCGGCATCTTTCTGCGAACTGCCACTGATAATCATAGTCTACACGCCACTGGGCTTCTTCGCTTCCAGCCTGTGCAAGGGTAGTTCCCAAGCAGGAAAATGCCACATCTCCGTGGAGCAGCTCTGCCCAAGTGTCTGGCTGTTCAAAATCTACAACATGAGATGTTAGTTTTGGGTGGGCTAATGAAGATGCTCTGCGCACAAAACTATGCACCTCCGAAATGGTATCATCTTCTAAAAGCAACGAAACCAAATTCTTTCCTGTAGCGCCCGTCCCGCCAATGATGAGTGCTTTCATTTATGAAAAATTTACAACAAAAGTATGAAAATTTAATTATCTGTTATTTAGGTGCTGAGGAGGTTTTAGGTGCTTCAATCTCAAAATAAAGGCTACTCCAAGTAATAGAAATTCTTTGTTTTTCAGTGTGTTGTGATTTAATTTTTCAATGTTTACCAATCAAAATTCTCTCGCCTGGTCAAACCACTGCGTTATTTTCTCTTCCTCAATAGCAAAAGACGCTACTTCTGCTAGCTGACATACAGCTTCGTAGGTGTCCTCTCGCTCGGTAGTTTCTATATTGGGCAACCCGTTGATAACAGCGATAAGCCCCTCTAATAGGCTCCTGACTTCTTTTTCTTCTTTAGCTTTTTTTACGGCTTTTAGGGTTTCCTTGTAGGCTTTCATTGCCTCTCTGCCGTTCTTGCCTTCCCACGAAGCAAAAGGAATGTTGAACTCTGTAGCAAACCAACTCTTAGGGTGCAAGTTGGAGACTGAAGCATATTCACTCAACCCTCGCGTTTTCTCCAATTCTTTCAGTTCTTTTCTCAGTACCTTACCTCTTACCTCTTCCACATTCCAGAAAATA